>JBGPMJ010000023.1:0-14877 GCA_041486935.1 Candidatus Limnocylindria bacterium
CCACGGCGGGCCCGGCCGACGTCAGCGGCAACGACTCGGCGGCCCGGGACGAGACCCTCGTCGTCAAGACCGGCACGCTCGATCTCGAGGTCAAGGACTTCGACGCCTCGCTGGCCAGGGCGCGCACGGCCATCATCGGCCTGGGCGGCTACATCAGCGGCTCGCAGATGGCCTTCGACGGGGACCGGCCGTACGCCTCGATCACCTACCGCATCCCGGCCGCGCGCTGGGACGACGCCCTGGTCGCCTTGAAGGGCCTGGCCACGAAGGTCGTGGGCGAGCAGACCCAGGCCGTCGAGGTGACCTCGGCGGTGATCGATCTCGATGCCCGCATCGAGAACCTGCGCGCCACCGAGCAGGCGCTGCAGGCGATCATGGCCAAGGCCACGAAGATCCCCGACATCCTCGAGGTCCAGTCGCAGCTCAGCAACGTGCGCGGCGAGATCGAGCAGCTGGTCGCCGAGCGCGACCACCTGAAGGACCAGGCCGCCTACGGCACGATGACGGTCGGCTGGACCATCCCGCTCGTGGCCGTGACGCAGGCCCAGCAGGGCTGGGATCCGGCGAAGACCGTGGACGAGGCGGTCGCCCAGCTCGTTCAGCTGGGACAGGGCCTCTTCTCGATCGCCATCTGGTTCGCCATCGTCGGCCTGCCGCTCTTGATCGTCGGACTCGTCCTGCTGGGCATCGCCCTGGTCGTTGCGCGACGGCTGGGGTTCGGGCGGCGCCCACCGACCGAGCCGCAGGCCGGGGGTGCCGTCCAGGCGTAGGTCAGTCGAGCGAAGGGACCGGGATCGAGGCCGGGGCCCCGTGAGCCTTGCCCTCGTGCTCGTGGCCGAAGGTCGTGCGCAGCGGGGCCTCGATGAGCAGGGCCGTCGCCGCGGCGGCCAGGACCGACGAGCCCACGCCGAGCCAGAAGCTGTTGGCGATGGCGAACGAGATGGCGTGGTGGAAGCCGGCCACGAAGTTCGGCAGGAGCTGCTCGATCGTCGGCCGGAACTGTGCCGGGACGTGCTGCACCCAGGCCATCGGATCGCCCCCGACGCTGGTCAGCTGGCTCGCGTCGAAGGATCCCGGCGGGATGTTGGAGACGATCTGCTGCGGCACGCCGGCTGCCACGAGCTGGGTCGGGATCTGCTCCGTGATCCCGCTGCGGAAGATCGTGAAGCCGAGCGTCAGGCCCACCGTGCCACCCACCTGGCGGAAGAGCGTCAGATCGCTCGTCGCAGCCCCCAGCTTCTTCATCGGCACGGCGTTCTGGACGATGATCGTATAGACGGCCAGGGACGGCCCGACGCCCAGACCGGTGATGAACATCCAGACCCAGAGGGTCGGGAACGGTGTGTCGGCACGGAGGCCGGTCATGAGCACCAGCCCGACGGTCACGAAGGCCAGGGCGCCCACGGTGATCCACTTGTAGCGGCCGGTGCGGCTGACGATCTGGCCCGAGGCGATCGAGCTGATGATGAGCCCGGCCAGGAAGGGCAGCAGGTTGTAGCCTGACTCCGTGGCGCTCGAGCCCTGCACCACCTGGAACCAGATGGGCAGGAAGATGATCGCGGCGAAGAAGCCGAAGCTGGCCATGAAGACCGCGAGCATCGAGAGCGAGAAGGTCCGGTTGCGGAAGAGATCGAGCGGGACGATGGGCTCCCTGGCTCGGGCCTCCACGAGCACAAAGACGGCCAGGAGCGCGACGCCGACGGCGATCCAACCCCACACCCCGGGATCGGACCAGTCGCCCTTCTGGGCGTTGGTCAGCCCGATGAGGACGGGCACGATGCCGCCCGTGAAGACGGCGGCGCCGAGGTAGTCGATGGCCGGCCGGGCGCCCTCGCGCTTCAGCGTGGGCAGCAGCCGCCAGATGATGTAGAGCGTGATGGCGCCGACGGGCAGGTTGACGTAGAAGACCCAATGCCAGCTGATCCGGTCGGTCAGGAAGCCACCCAGGGCAGGCCCGATGAGGGCGGCGATGCCGAACACGGCGCCGAAGAGGCCCTGGTACTTGCCGCGTTCGGCGGGCGTGAACAGGTCGCCGATGACGGCCAGCGAGATGGGGAAGATGGCGCCCGCGCCGAGGCCCTGGATGCCCCGGAACAGGATGAGCTGCCACATCTCCTGCGAGAGACCCGAGAGCGCCGAGCCGATGAGGAACAGCGAGACGCCGATCAGGAGCATCGGTTTGCGCCCGAACAGGTCGGAGAGCTTGCCGTAGATCGGCCCGGTGACGGTGCTCGTGATGAGGTAGATCGTCACGACCCAGGTGTAGAGGTCGTTGCCCTTCAGGTCCGAGACGATCCTGGGCAATGCCGTGCCGACGATGGTCTGGTCGAGGGCGCTCAGGAAGAGGCCCAGCATGATCGCGAAGAGGATCTCGTTGCGGGCGCGTGTCGAAACCTCGACGGCGGGCTTGAGGGCGCCGGTGAAGCCGGCCTCGGCCGCGGCGGGGCTGCTTTCGGTCATCGGGCGCTGATCTCCCTGGTGTCGGGGTGGAAGGGACAGGCGGGCTCGGGCTCGGGGTCGAAGCCGAGTCGCTCGATCGTGGAGCGGATGATGCGCACGGCGGCCAGACAGGTGCGCTGCTCGTCGGGCGTCATGGCCTCGACGAGGCGTGCCATCTGCTGCTGGTGGAGGAACTCCTGCTCCTCGGTGACGGCGCGCCCGGCATCGGTCAGGCGAACGCGGACGACGCGCCGGTCGACGCTGTCGTGGAGGCGTTCGACGAGTCCGCGCTCCTCCATCCGCGACACGAGGCCGGTGGCGCTGGAGAGCGAGACGTCGATGGCTTCGGCGAGGCGGGTCATCGTCAGCGGACCCTCCGCTTCGAGCATCATGATGACGTGCAGATGCGCCGTGCTCGCCGACTGGTGTCGGGTTCGGTGCGCCTTCAGGTGACGCGCTCGCGCGACGAGCGGCTGCAGCTCGGCGGCGATCTCGGGTGCGAGCGAGGTGGCGGTCGCCATGCGGCCGACGATCTCCTTCGTATCGAGTGAATGGTTCGTAGAGCGTTGATTATTATCGGCAGGGCGACCGTCCTGTCAAACGGGAGGAACGGATGCGCTTCGCGCTCATGATCGAGCCGCAGCAGGGGCTCAGCTACGACGAGCAGCTGGCCATCGCCCGGACGGCCGAGGATGGCGGGTTCGAGGCGCTCCTGCGTTCCGACCACTACACGAGCTTCCCCGGCGAGTCCGGCCTGCCCACCACCGATGCCTGGACGGTCATCGCCGGGCTCGCCCGCGACACCTCGCGGATCCGCCTCGGGGCGCTCGTCTCGCCGGTGACCTTCCGCGTCCCCGGCGCCTTCGCCAAGGTCGTGGCGACGGCGGACGAGATGAGCGGGGGCCGCGTCGAGGTGGGCCTGGGCGCCGGCTGGAACGAGCTCGAGCATGCCGAGCTGGGCATCCCCTTCCCGCCCCTGCGGGAGCGGTTCGACCGGCTCGAGGAGGCGCTGGCGATCGTCCACGGCCTGTGGGCCGAGCCCGACGGCTGGGCCTACGAGGGGCGGTTCTGGCAGGTGCGCGGCGCCCGGTTCCGGCCGCGGCCGATCTCCGGGCAGCGGCGGCACCCGCACCTCATCGTGGGCGGGGAGGGGAAGCCGCGCGGGCTGCGCCTTGCGGCCACGCACGCCGACGAGTACAACCTCACATCGGCACGGCCGGAGGCGGCACGCGAGGTCTTCGGTCGACTCGAGGCGGCGTGCGCCGCGGCCGGTCGCGATCCGGGGCAGGTCGTGCGCTCCGCCATGACCGGCGTGCTCGTCGGCGAGTCGGAGGGCGACGTGCGCGACCTGGTGCGCGCCCAGACGGCGTTCATCGGCCTCGACGCGGCCGGGGCGGAGGCGTGGCTCGCGGCGCGACGCGAACGGTGGATCATCGGCACGCCGGAGCAGGCGTTGGAGCGCATCGCGGCCTTCGCTCAGGCCGGCGTCGAGCGCCTCGCTCTCCAGGACTTCCTGCCGCGCGACCTGGCCATGATCCGCCTGATCGCGGGGCGGGTCCTGCGACAGGGAGCGGCGCTCTAGGTTTCCCGACGTCGCCCCATGAGGCGGCGCACGAGGAGCACGGCCAGCAGGACCTTCGCCACCCAGAGCAGTCCACCGGGGTCGGCCGGGCCCGAGGCGATCCCCGTCGGGCGGATGCGCACCAGCGGGATCCCTGCGAGCAGCTCCAGGATCCGTGCGTCGCCGGCGGTCCACGGGTTGCAGCCGATCAGGAAGCCGGGCACACCAGAGGCGCGGATGATGCGCGGCACGACCCGGGCGCGCTCGTCGGAGTCGGTCACTTCCTCGGCCGTGCCGGCCAGGGTCCGGCCCGGCAGCATCACCTCCACGGTCGGGTCGGCGAGCAGGTTGCGGAACCAGTGCGTATCGCGTCCGAAGCCGGCCAGGCAGTAGACGCTGCCGCCATCGATGACGTAGTCGAGCCCGGCGTAGCGGGGCTGACCGGTTCGATGCCCACGAGTGCGCAGGATCATCACCCAGCCACCCAGCGGGCCGTCGATCAGGCTGCCCAGCCCGAGCCGGAACGTGGGCACCATGAACCAGCGGTTGATGTCGCGGAGGCGGTCGCGGCTGAGGAGCCAGAGGAGCGATCGGGCGAGCGGATCGTCGGGCGGCGTCGGCTTGTCATGCATCGCCCACAGCGTCCGCCGCGGCGTCGTCGCCTCACCAGTGCCGAAGGGCGGGTTTCGCGGCGCCGGTTCGGCCCCTGGCCCGAAGGCCGTCCTCGGCTTCCTCATGCGTCCTCGGCTTCCTCATACGAACGCCGTTGGGGCACAAGAAGCCCGGGCCGCCTTGTTTCCGCTCAAACGCACGCCCGCTGGTCGTACGAGGGTCCGCGAGCCCCTCCTGCTCGCCCGATCGCATCTAGTGCTCCGAGGACGTGCGAATGAGGATCCCACCGAGCGGCCCATGGCCCGGGTCAGCGGACGGGCCCGAACCTCCCCAGCGGCCGCACGCGGAACCACGCCCTGCCCTGGACGGCGCCCGCCTCGATCGCCCCGAAGGTCCGCGAGTCGGTGGAGGCCTCCCGGTCGTCGCCTGCCAGCAGCAGCCGGCCGTCGAGGTCCACCGCCGCGACCCGTTTGATGAGGACGCGCCGAGGGTCACGGGGGTCGGGGGCGACGATGAGCTCTCCCGCCCGTGGTGCGCGGCGCCCGTACGCGTCGAGGTCCACCAGGAGCCAGTCGCCCGGCTCGAGCGTGGGGCGCATGCTCTCGCCGACCACGATAACGCGCGCCCGCCACGAACGGGCGACCCGTCGCGCCCCGGGGATCAGGGCGACGACGACGGCGCCGAGGGCGAGACCGGCCCGGAGGCCGGCGCGAAAGCCGCTCAGGAGGGCCGGCCGCCCTTCGTCGCCCAGAAGATGTCGGCGATGGCGGCGACCTGCGCCTCAAGCTCGGCGGCCGCCGCGGCATCCACCGACTGCTTGCACTTGCCGGCCTGCTTGAGGGCCTTCCAGAAGCGGTCGTGGAGGTCCGGGTACTTCTCGACGTGCTCGGGCTTGAAGTAGTCGCTCCAGAGGATCTGCAGCTCGCGCTTGCAGAGCTCGGCGTGCTCCTCCTTGACCTTCACGCAGCGGATGACCTTGTTGCGCGACTCGAGCTCGACCTGGCCGCCCTGGCCGGCCACGGCGACGGCGTCGTTGATGAGGGCGACCATCTTCGACACGGTCTTCGCGGCGATCTCGGCGCCGTGCGGGTCGTAGATGCCGCAGGGGATGTCACAGTGCGCGTGGACGGTGCGACTGGGAGCCAGCGCGGCGAGGATGCGTTCGCGGAGCATGGGACACCTCTTCGTGGACGGCGGGGCGGTACGTGGCCGCAATCGTGCCACGAAGCGGGGACGGTCGCTGCTGGCGACCCCACGGGTATCATCCGGCCGATGAGTGATCGCCCGACCGCCGACGCCGGCCCGCTGGCCTGCCCCTTCGTCGCCTTCGACGACGATCGCGGACGACGCTCCGTCGCGCCCGACCACCGCCACCGCTGCTTTGCCGAGCTGCGGCCCGCGCCCCGTGCGCTGGCCCACCAGGAGGCGTACTGCCTGACCGCGAGCTTCGCCGCGTGCCCGACCTTCCAGGACTGGGCTCGCCGGCAGGCGGCACGAGAGGTCGCCGGCGGCGCTCGGGCGGTGGAGACGGCGGGACCGATGCCCGGCGAGGCTGTGTCGTCGGGTGAGGCGCCGTCGCAGGGCGAGGCGTCGCCCCATGATGAGCCCCGACCGCCGCGCCGGCCGCGGGACTGGACGGCGCCGCCTCCGTGGATGGCCGATCGGTCGCCGAGCCCGGCAGGCGAGCAGCTCGGCGTCTTCGATGCGCTCGATGAGCCGCCCGCCCCCCCACGGGAGCCGGCCATCCGCTCGACGCCCCGCACCAGCGTCGATCCCGAGCTGGCCTCGCTCCTCCATCCGGGCGACGAACCTGGACCGGACGAGGAAGAGGGCGAGGTGCCGGCCTTCCTCGCCGGCCGCAGCCGCTCGGCCACGCCGCGCTCGAGTCGCCCCCCGGCCGGCCGTCCGGTCAGCCAGGCGCACCCGGTCTCGCCGAAGTTGCGACGCCCCGAGCACGGTGACCCCGACGCACCGCCCTGGGAGCGGCCCCGTCGCTTCGAGGCCTACCCGACGCTGCGGTCGCGAGCCTCGATCCCGCGCATCCCCGGCATCGCCATCGCGCTCGTCGCGCTCGGTGCGGCCGCGCTGTTGCTCTTCTTCCTGCCCAGCCTGCTGACCGCTCCGGCCTCGACGCCCGCCCCCTCGCCGACGGCGACGGCGACGGCCACCTCGAACGTGCCGACGGAAGTGCCCTCACCGACGGCCCAGGTCTACGTCGTCGTCGCGAACGACACGATCAGCAAGATCGCCAAGAAGTTCGGCCTCACGCAGGAGGAGCTCCTGGCGGCCAACCCGCAGATCAAGAACCCGGACAAGATCGCTGTCGGGGACGAGATCTTCATCACCGTTCCGGCCACGCCCGAGCCGAGCCCGTCGGGGGCGTCGCCCAGCCCCTAGGCGTCAGGCGCCCTCGCGCCGCACGCGCCAGATCTGCTCGGCCGGCCAGCGCCGCGCCCAGTCGTACGCCTCGGGCTCCCAGTACGTGGTTGTGGCGCCATCCGGCGGGCGCAGCTCGATGAGGTCCTCGATGGCCAGCCCGTGCCGGCGGAAGAGGCGGATCCAATCGCCCGTCGTGCGCTGGAACTCGATCGTGTCCCGTTGGTCGAGGCGGCCCAGGCCGAAGTAGTCGAGCAACAGCCGATCGGTGGGTGCGTCGTCGCCCAGGGCCCAGCAAAGGTCGAGCAGCGGGGTCGCGGTCGAGAAGGCGAGCAGGCCTCCCGGTCGGAGCAGGCGCGCCGCCTCTGGGACCACCAGCTCCGGGTCGGCGAAGCGGAAGGCGCCCCAGTCGCTGAAGACGATGTCAACACAAGCGTCGGGCAGCGGCACGGCCTCGGCCGAGGCGTGGAGCAGGCGGATCGTGACACCCGCCTCGCGGGCGGCGACCCAGGCCGCCTTCAGCTGCTCCTCGGAGAGGTCCACGCCGATGGCCACTGCGCCCACCCTCGCGAGCGCGATCGACCACTGCGCCGCGCCGCAGCCGAGCTCGAGGGTGGTCCTGCCGGCCACGTCGCCGAGGATGCGCAGCTCCGCCTCGGGGATCTGCCAGACGCCCCAGGCGAGTCCGCCGGAGTCGCGCAGCTGGCGGCCCTGCTCGGCCTGGTAGCGGGCGCTGGCGGCATTCCAATGGGCGCGGTTCCGGGCGGCGTAGTCGGGGAGCGAGCTGTCGAAGGCGTCCTCGGCCGCGTCTCCGCTGCCCGTCGGCGCGGGGATCCCCGCCATCGCCGTCAGCGCCGGGGCGCGAAGTTGATGGCGGTGATCTTGCCGGCCTCGACCCGGAAGGTGGCGTCGAGGTGCTGGCTCTGGACGCCCGGGCGGATCACGAGGACGTCCGCCTCGTAGGTGCTGCCCGTGTCGCGCACGTCGCCGGGGATCATCTTCAGGCCACGGTCGGCGCGCAGGAACCAGCCGCCGACGCGCTCCACGCCGCGCAGCTTCTGCGCGCTGTCGCCGACGTGGATGGTCATCTCCGCCTGCTCGTCCATGAGCGCGACCGCGCCCTGGCGGTCGTCCTCGTTCAGGCGCTCGAAGAACAGCTCCATGGTCTCGACGGCACCCATGGCCGAAGTCTAGCCGACGCAGGCTCGACGCCCGTCACGAAGGCCAGATTCGGCCCGGCTTACGGGACGGTCGTCAGGCGGTCGTCAGCGAAGCGGTGGCGGCGTCGCCAGCCGCGTCCGGGTCCCGATGTGGGCCGGTGACGACGACCTCGCCCGCGTGCTCTTCGCCGCCGCTGCGGACGAGGTAGCGATGATGGATCGCGGCCACGCCGGCGGAGAGCATCGCGGTCGCCTGGCAGTAGCGCGTCGCGGACAGCTCGATCGCCCGGCGCACGGCCTCGACGTCTATCTCGGGCCCCTCCACCTCGTGCACGATGTCGATGTCCACGAAGACGTGGGGGTGCGGGTCATCGCGCTGCTCGCCGGTGACGTGCACCGTGTAGGCGGTCACCGCCTGGCGCTTCTTGGTCAGGATCGAGGCCACGTCCAGGGCCGTGCAGCCGCCCAGCGCGGCGATGAACAGCTCCGCGGGCCGGGCGCCCGCGTCGCTCGCGGCGTCGTCGAGCAGCACCTCGTGGCCCGAACCGGTGCGCACGACGAATCGCGACCCGCCCAGGTTGCGCAGCGTGGCCTGCTTGATCATGGCCGTATCGTCGTCCGCGCGATGCCGCTCGGTCAGGGCCTCTTCGCCCCGAATCGGCGTGCCGCACGGCCCGCGTCAGGGAAGGGCCCCAACCGACCCGCGGCGGCGCAGGAGCACGACCCGCTCTCCGTCCCAGGCGATCTCCGGCGGTCGCGGCCGCCCGTTGTACGTGCTGGCCATGGCCGAGGCGTAGGCGCCGGCATGGCCGATGACCACGAGATCGCCGCGCCGCACGGGCGGCAGGCGGGCCTCGCCGAACGTGTCGGTGGACTCGCAGATCGGCCCATCGACGCGGACGGCGGCGGCACCGGGCTGGGGGTCGGTGACGGGTCGACCGCGCACGGTCAGCGCCGCCATCGGGTGGACCGCGCCGTAGAGCGCGGGCCGGATCAGCTCGCCCATGCCCGCATCGAGGACAACCTGCTGGGGCTCGCGCTCCCGAACATGGAGCACGCGCGCCAGCAGCCATCCGGAGCGTGCGACCACGGCACGGCCGGGCTCGACGGCCAACCGCAGCGGGCGATCGGCGCCGGGCTCGGCCAGCGCCTCCGCCGCCGCGCGGGCGAAGTGGGCGGGCGTGGGCGAGTCGCCGATCGTCACTGGGAAGCCCGAACCCGCGTCGAGCGTGTCGAAGTCGGGCAGCGCCGCCCGACGCAGCCGCAGCGCCGACAGCCCCGCTCGGAAGCCGGCTCGCCAGGCGTCGACGGCCCCGAGCTGCGACCCGACGTGGACGTGGATGCCCCGCCAGCGGAGCGGGCCGTCGGGGCCGCCGCCGGCGGCGATCACCCCCTCCAGCTCGGCGGCCAGGACACCGAACTTCGAGCCGCCCGCCCCCACGGCCAGGCCGCGCTGCGTCTCGGGGCGGACGGCGGGATTCAGGCGCACGAGGCAGTCGAGGCGCAGCGTCGGGTCCACGCCCCGCCGCCCTCGCGCGGCGCGCACGAGGCCTGCCAGCGCTGCGGCCTCGTGCGCCGATTCGAGCGAGACCCAGAGGAGCGGCGTGCCCGCCGCCGCGAGGGCCACCGCATGGCGGAGGTCGGCGGGCGTCTTGCCGATCCCCTCCAGGGCGGTCTGTGCGACCGGGAACCCGGCCCGCCCGGCCAGGGTCAGCTCGCCGCCGGAAACGGCGCCGGCGCCGTAGCCCAGCCCGGGCAGCTCGTTCACGAGCGGCGGCAGGCCGTTCGCCTTCAGGGCGTAGAGGCGGAGCCAGGGGTCCGGGAACGCCGACCCCACAGCGTGCGCGTCGTCTCGCAGGCGCCGCAGGTCGTAGAGATAGGCGGGCGTCCCCCAGCGCCCAGCCGCATACCGCGCGGCAGCCGCCAGTCCGGGGGCAGCGGCGTCCAGGGGCCGCTCCCTAGTCGCGCCCGACGAAGAACGAGAGGACGGTCGACACGATGCTCAGCACGATGGCGCCGATGACGGCTGCGACGAGGACGTCGAGGGTGAACCCTCCCGCGGGCCAGCCGGCGATGGAGAAACCGAGGTCGAACTGCTCCCCGACCCAGGCCAGGAGCAGGAAGAGGGCGGCGTTGAGGACGAGTCCGAAGAGGCCGAAGGTGACCAGCCGGATGGGCAGGCTGAGGAGCTTGAGGACCGGCTTCAGGTACGAGTTGATGGCGCCGAAGACGAGGGCCAGGACGAGGATGTTGACGAAGTTCGACTCGTCCTTCCAGTCGAGGTCGGGGACGACGGCCACGGTGACCCACAGGGCGACGGCGTTGACGACGAGGCGCGCCAGCTGGTTCATGCGTTGCCATCCTACAGGCCGCGTCCACGGGTACGATGGGCGCATCTCTCGCTGCGCCTTCGAGGAGTCCGCGTGCCCGCCAGCCTGCTGCCCTTCGTGCCCCTCACCGGAGACCCGCTGCCGGCACCCCGGACGGCCTTCGACCAGGCGCTGCGTGCCCTGCTCGACGACCTGTTCGCGGCCCTGCCGACGTGGGCCACGCAGATGGGTTTCCACGGCTACGACGACCGCTGGCCGGACGTGTCGGAGGCCGGACGGCGCGCCCGGCTCGACCTCTACGCGCGCCACCGCGCCGCGCTGGAGGGGCTGGAAGACACGGCCCTGATGCCGGGCGAGCGGATCGATCGCGGCATCGTCCTCGAGTCCCTCGACGGTTTCGCCTTCGCCGACGGCACCCTGCGCGAGGGCGCCTGGGATCCCCTCGGCTACGTGGCCCTCCTGGGCAGCGGCCTGCACGAGCTGCTGGCCCGGGACTACGCGCCGTGGCGGCACCGGGGGTCGGCCTTCCTGGCGCGCGTGCAGCGCCTGCCGGACGTGCTCGAGGCGGCGCGCGCGAACCTCGTCGGCCTGCCCGGGCGGCCGGTCTCGCTGCTCCACGCGGAGACGGCCATGGCGCAGCTCGACGGCATCGCCGAGCTCATCGACGAGGGCATCGCGGAGGGCGACCGCCACCAGGGCCCGGTCGAGCCGGCCATCGCCGCCGCGCTGCGCGGATCGGCCGCCGGCGCCCGCGAGGCGCTCGATGCCTTCCGCCGCTTCCTCGACCACGAGGTGCGGCCGCGGGCCGAAGGCGAGGGGCGTCTCGGGGCGGAGCTCTTCGTGGCGAAGCTGCGCCATACCCTCTCGAGCGAGCTGTCTCACGAGGAACTGCGGCAGCGGGCCCGGCGCGACTACGCCACGGTGCGCGCCGAGCTCGTACGCCTCGCCCGCGGACTCTGGCCGACCGCGCGGCCCGGCGAGCCGCTCCCCGCCGGCGACGACGCGGTCGTGCGCGGCGCATGGGACGCCATCTCGCGCGACCATCCGCGACCGGAGGACCTGCTCGATTTCTGTCGCACGGAGACGGCGGCCATCGAGGCCTTCGTGCGCGAACGCGGGCTCATCGGCCTGCCCGATGTGCCGCTGCGCATCTCCTGGACACCCACCTTCCTGCGCCCCTACGGCGGCGCGTTCCTCAACCCGCCGGGCCCCCTCGACCGGGGCCAGCTGAGCGAGTTCTGGGTGACGCCGCCGGACCCGACGTGGCCCGCCGAGCGCCTCGAGTCGTATCTTCGCGAGGAGAACGACCGGATGCTGCGCATCCTCTGCATCCACGAGGCGATCCCGGGCCACTACGTCCAGCTGGCCGCCGCCAACCGCTCACCCTCGCTGGCGCGGTCGATCTTCTGGAGCGGCGCCTTCGCCGAGGGCTGGGCCGTCTACGTCACCCAGGTGATGATCGATGCCGGGTACGGGGCCCAGGATCCGGCGCTCCTGTTCTGCCATTGGAAGTACTACCTCCGGGCGGTCGTCAACACGCTGCTCGACATCGGCATCCACGTGGACGGCATGGGCGAGCACGAGGCGATGCGGCTGATGGTCGAGGGCGCCTTCCAGGAGGAGCAGGAGGCCCGGGCCAAGTACCTCCGGGCGCGCCTGTCGTCCACGCAGCTGTGCACCTACTACGTCGGGTCGCTGGAGATGTGGGACGTGGAGATCGAGGCGCGCCGTCGCGCCGCCGCGAGCGTCGGCGCGGAACCCGCGGCGGTGCCAGGGTCGCGCCTCGTGGGCGGCCTCGGCGAGACCCCGGGCTTCGACCGGCGCACCCACCTTGAGGCGGTCATCTCGCACGGCACTCCGCCCATCCGATGGCTGCGCAGGATCCTCTTCGATGCGGCACCGGCGCCGTGATCGCCGAGCTGCGTGGCGCCGTCTTCCACGGACCGCGCCGGCCGCTCGCGATCGAGCGCCTGCGACTCGACCCGCCGGGGCCCGGCGAGGTCTCCGTGCGCATGGCCGCCAGCGGCGTCTGCCACTCGGACCTGCACGTCGTAGACGGCGAGTGGGCGCGGCCCGAGGGCGTCGTCCTCGGCCACGAGGGCGCGGCGGTCGTCGAGTCGCTCGGGGAGGGCGTCGCGGAACGTTTCCCGGAGCTGCGCCCCGGCGCGCTCGTCGTCCTGGCCTGGACGGCGCCCTGCGGCGCCTGCGCGTCCTGCCGTCGCGGCGAAGGCTGGCAGTGCGCGCGTCCGGTCGCCCCCGGTCATCGGCTGCGTGACGACCTCGTGCGCGTCCATCGCGCCGACGGCACGCCGATCGGCACGTACAGCGGCATCGGCACGTTCGGGTCGGCGCAGGTGGTGGCCGCCGAGGCCGCCATCCCCATCGACCCGCGCACCCCGGTGGAGGTGGCCGCGCTCATCGGCTGTGCGGTCACCACGGGGGTGGGCGCCGTCCTCGAGACGGCGCGCGTGCGACCCGGCGAATCGGTCGTCATCGTCGGCCTCGGCGGCGTGGGGCTCTCGGCGCTCCTGGGGGCCGTCCTGGCCGGCGCGAGCCCCATCGTCGCCCTCGATACACGCCGGGAGAAGGTGGACCTCGCCCGCTCGCTGGGCGCCACGGCGGCCATCCGGGTGCTGCCCGGCGACCCGGCCGGCACGGCCACCCTCGTGCGCTCGACGCTCGAGCGGCTCGGCGGGGGGCCGGAAGGCGGCGCCGACCACGTCCTCGAGTGCATCGGCCTGCCGGCCACGGCTGAGCTGGCCGTCGAGCTGACCCGCCCCGGCGGCACGACCACGCTGGTGGGCATGACAGCGCAGGGCGAGCGCGCCTCGATCGACGTGTACCGCTTCGTGGAGGACGGCAAGCGGCTGCTGGGCTCCAATTACGGCTCGTCCGTGCCGGCCATCGCCTTCCCCCGCCTCGCCCGACTCCACCTCGAGGGGCGGCTTCCGGTGGACAGCCTGATCAGCGAGCGCATCCGCCTCGAGGACGTCGATGCCGCGCTCGACGCGATACGACGCGGCGACGGCGCGCGACGCGTCATCGTCTACGACTGAGTCCCGGGTGAGCGAGCCGCCCCCGGTCCAGCGACCCCCGACCGCCCGACCGCGCAGCCACGCCGACGACGATGTCCCGCCGGGCCCGGACGGGACAGAGCTGGCAGGCATGGAGCGCGGATTGGTACGCCTGGTCGAGCTGGCCGGCGCGATACGCACCGACGAGCCGGCGCTCGGGGCGACGCTTCTGACCTGGCCGGGTCGCGGGCCTGCCTTCAACCACGCCACGCGCCTGCGCTGGAGCGTCGACGACTGGCCCGCCCGGGCCGCCGCAGCGGGGGAGCGGCTGCACGGCCTCGGCGAGGCGCCGGTCCTCGTCGTGGCCGAGGGGCTTACCCAGCCCGCGGACCTCGTCGAGCGCCTGCGCGACGCCGGCTGGCTGGAGATCGGCGGTGAGATGGCCATGTGGACGCGGCGCGCCGCGGCCGTGCCGCATCTCGACGCCGAGCTGCGCCTCGAGGCGGTGACGAAGGCGAGCGCCGACGAGTACGAGGCGGTCGAGCGGACCATCTTCGGCGTCTCCTCGAGCGAGGCCGACGACCGCCGGACGGCGATCCGGGCCGCCCTGGCGTCCGGCGCCGTGCGCCTCTACCTGGTCCGCTCGGGAGGCTGGCCCGTCGCGACCGCGCGCCTGCTTATGGAGGACGGGCTGGCTGTCCTCCACGGCCTCGGCGTCGTGGAGGCGCGCCGGCGCGAGGGGTTGGGGCGCTACCTGACCACGATCGTCACGCGGGCCGGGCTGGCCATGGGTGCCTCGCTCGTGTGGCTCTCGGTGGATCCCGCCAACAGCGCCGCGGTCGCCCTCTACGGCGGCCTCGACTACCGGCCCGCCTTCCGCTGGCGACGCCTCCTCGGGCCGCGGTAGCGCCGCGCGGCGGCTCCGCTCAGTGCGGGGCCGGGACGGGTTGGTCCACGGCACGCAGCGCGCGGGCGTAGAGCGCCGCGCCATCGAGACCCGTGCCCGGTGATCGCAGCGCGCCGAGGTCGGCCACCAGCGTCGCCTCGAGGTGCGTGCCCGCCAGCTCGTCCACGAGGCGGGCGGCGTGCGCGGCGAAGCGCAACGCCTGTGCCGCCTCGGCTCGGGCGGGGTCGTCCCAGAACCAGGCGTCGGAGGCGAACATGGCCAGACGCGAGCGCTGGGCCCGCATGAGCGTCACGAGCTTCTTCGAGGAGGCAGCATCGGCGGCCATCCGCGCGGCGCGGGCAGGCGCCAGGCCCAGGCCCGCGGCGAGGATGCGGGCCACGACCTCCTCGGCCGTGGCGAACTCGGCGGCCACGTCCACCCACGCGTCGCGCGCCGCCCAGAGGTCCACGCCGATCTCGCCCGCCTCGCGCTCGGTGAC
>JBGPMJ010000024.1:0-14779 GCA_041486935.1 Candidatus Limnocylindria bacterium
CGCTTCGGCTTCGAGTTCGTCGTCTTCCGCGCCGAGCGCGGCGACTTCCCGGTCAGCTGGGCCTCGCACCTGGCGTTGACCGACGAGCGGGGCGGGCGGTTCCGCTACGACCAGCGCTCGTTCGTGGGGCCGCAGGCCGACCGCTCGTCCCCCGGCGCGGGGTTCGCCCTGGCCATCCCGGCCGTGAGTGCCGACGGGGTGCCGCTCGCCGACGCCTCACCCTGGGTCATGGGCGGCCTCGACGGGCGCGATGCGCTGTCCGCGGCCAGCCCCGACGCCGGTTTCGGGCTGGAGCTGCGGCTCGACGCCGGCGCCCGTGCGCCCGTCCTCCACGACGGCGACGGCTGGATCGATTTCGGGCCTGCCGGCGGCTCCTACTACTACTCGCGGACGCGGATGGCGGCGGCGGGCACGCTGACGCTGGACGGCGAGGCGCTCGCGGTCGAGGGCTCGGCCTGGTTCGACCACCAGTGGGGAGACTTCATCTCGGTCGGGGGCGGCGGCTGGGACTGGTTCGCCGTGAATCTCGACGACGGCACCGACCTGACCCTCTCGCTCGTCCGGGGCCCAGACGGCTCATATCCGCTCGTCTACGGGACGCTCGTGCGGCCCGACGGGGAGGTCGTGCACCTCGATGGCGATGCCTTCACCGTGGAGCCGACCGGCCGCTGGACGAGCCCGACCACGGGCGCCACGTATCCCTCCGGCTGGGTCGTCTCAGTCCCGGTGGAGCACCTGCGCATGGAGCTGAGGCCGACGGTCGCCGACCAGGAGCTCGATACCCGGGCGACCACCGGCGTGGTCTACTGGGAGGGGTCGCAGCAGGTGCGCGCGACGCAGGGCGGCCGGACGTTGGGAGGTGAGGCGTACGTCGAGCTCACCGGGTACGGGCCGGGCGTCGAGGTCACGCCGCCGTAGCCTCGCGCTGCTCCTGGCGCTGCTCGTCCTCGTCGCGACCCCGGCCGTCGCTGCCGCCGAGGATCCCGACTGCCGGACGATCGAGGCGGACGGCGCGGCGGGTCTTGACCTGCGCCTGCTATGCACGCTGGGGAGGATCGTCGGGCACTACACGGGCCAGTCGTACGAGTCGCCCGCCGACGTCCCCGTGCCGCTGCTCGGCGCGCTCGCCCTCGGCCTCGGAGGCGTCGCGGCGCTGGCGATCGTGATCCCGATCCGGCTGGCGCGTCGATGGGCCCGGCCGCGTCGCCCGGCCGATGAGGCGTGGTGGGCCTGCGACGCGTGCCACTCGTTCAACGAGCCGAGCCTGAGCGCGTGCTACCACTGCGGCAGCGCTCGCGGAGTGCCGCCATCGGGCTGACCGGCTGACCGGCAGTCAGCCGGAGATGAACTCTCCGCCGTCGACGCCGATGACGTTCCCGGTGATCCAGTGCGTGCCCTCGGCCGACAGCGCCACGATCGCACGCGCCACGTCATCCACCGTCGTCATCCGGCGCATCGGGTTCTTCGAGGTGGCGTGGGCGATGAGCTCGTCGCGCTCGGGGATCTGCATCAGGGCCGGCGTGACGGTGACGCCAGCCCGGAGCGCGTTGACGGTCACGCCCGTGCGGTGCTTGGCGAACTCCATGGCCAGCTGGCGGCAGTGGGATTCGAGCGCGTTCTTCGCCGCGCTGACCGCGCCGTAGTTGCCGATCACGCGCGTCGAGCCCTCGCTGGTCATGGCGTAGACCTTGGAGCCATCGCCCAGGAAACTGCCGCGCCACAGGTCCTGCGCCCAGTAGACGAGGCTGTGGGCCATGACGTCGAGCGTCATCTCCATGTTCTTGCGGCCGATCGACGAGTCGGCGTCCGGCCCGAGGAACGGCTTGAGCGTGCCGAAGGCGAGCGAGTGCATCACGACGCGAACGTACGGCTGCCGTCCCGTCGTGGCCTGCTGGGCCTCGAAACGCTCGCGCAGTCTGGCCAGGAACTCGGCGCGGTTCGCGTCGTCGGCCGCGTTCATGTTCGCGAAGTACGCCTCGCGGCCGTTCGCGGCGATGGCGGCCTTGATCTCCCCCACGTGCGCGAGAGCCTGCCGCCGATCGAGGTGGACGCCGGCGATGTCGTAGCCGGCCGCGGCGAGGGCCCGCGCCGTCGCCTCGCCGAAGCCGCTGCTGGCGCCGAGCACGAGGGCCCAGGGTTGGCGCGCGTCGGGCATCGGGGAGTGTCTCCTGCGGATGTCTGCTGCGAGGCCGCGAGTCTAGCAGCGGGTCCGTCACAGGGGTCCGGAAGCGTGCATGGTTGCACGGGCCGGCGGCGCTCGCATTGTGCCGACCGCTGCGCGTAGTCACCGCCCCGGAGAACGACACCGGCGACCCCTGCCACAATCGCGGCCATGGTCCAGACGCGCGTCTTGCCGGGCGACGACGGCGCCGCGATCCGCGAGGCGGCCGCGGCCATCCGCGCCGGCGAGCCGGTCGCCTTCCCGACCGAAACGGTCTACGGGCTCGGGGCGAATGCGCTCGACGCCGAGGCCGTGGCGCGCGTCTTCGCGGCCAAGGACCGGCCAAGCTTCGACCCACTCATCGTCCACCTCGCCGACGCGCGCGAGGTGCGGCGCTACGCGGTCGCGGCCGACGCCGACGACCCGCGCGTCGCGTTGCTGGCCGCGAGATTCTGGCCGGGGCCTTTGACCGTCGTGCTGCGCAAGCGCCCCACGATCCCCGGCATCGTCACGGCCGGCCTGGGCACCGTCGGGCTGCGCGTGCCGGACCACGCCGTGGCGCGCCGGCTCATCGCGGCCGCAGGCGTGCCCATCGCGGCACCCAGCGCCAACCGATTCGGCCACGTGAGCCCCACCCGCGCCGAGCACGTCGTGGCCCAGCTCGGCGGGCGGATCGGGATCGTGCTCGACGGCGGACCGTGCCGCGTGGGCGTCGAGTCGACGGTGATCCAACTCGCCGGAGGGCGCGCACTCCTGCTGCGCCCCGGCGGCACGCCGACCGAGACGATCGAGGCGCTCATCGGGCCGCTCGAGCACCCCGAGGAGGACCCGACGACGGCCTCGCTGGCGCCAGGGCGAGCGACCAGCCACTACGCGCCACGGGCGCGGGTCGAGCTCGTGGCCGCCGGCGGGGGTGCGACCGCGCTCTCCGGGGAGCGGCTCGGCCTGCTGGCCGCAGACACGGCCGGCCGCCGCGCGGCGGAGGCGTCGGGCGGGCCCTACGCGGCGGTCGAGATCCTCTCTCCAGCGGGCGACGAGATCGAGCAAGCGGCCAGCCTCTTCGACGCGCTCCATCGCCTCGACGCCGCGCGGCTCGACCGCATCGCCGCCCAGGCGGTGCCCGAGACGGGGCTTGGCCGGGCGATCATGGACCGTCTGCGTCGGGCGGCGGCGCGCACCTGATATGGCGCCGGGATGTCGGCGCGGATGTCGGCGCGGATGTCAGTAGTACTGGCGCGGGACCGCATATCCCACGCCCGGGGGCGGCTTGGGCTGCAGTCCGTCAGTACCACTGACGAATCGTCGCGCAAGCGCCCAAATCCTACCGATTCGGGACGTCGATACCGGAGATAGTGCGCCGGATGCCAGTAATACTGACACCGAAGGCGCCAGGGGACAGCCTGCGGCCGAGGGCGCACGACGCGCTCCCGATGGAGGCGCTGGCCGGCATCGTGGAGCGGTCAGGCTCACACGATCCCCTCGTCGCGCAGGCGCAGAACGTCGCCGGCCTCGTACCCCAGCCACGCCAGCAGCTCGTCCGTGTGCTCTCCCAGCAGGGGGGGCGCGGACCGCACGCTGGCCGGCGTGGCGCTGAATTTGAACGGCACGCCGGTCACGTGCAGCGGGCCGATGGTGGGATGCTCGACGGTCTCGACCATTCGTCGCGCGAGGACCTGTGGCTCGGCGAAGACGGCAGCCAGGTCGTTGATCGGGCCGCAGGGCACCTCGGCTGCCTCGAGGCGCCGCAGCCACTCCCCGGATCCCGCACGCGCGAATACGCTGTCCAGCTCCGCCCGCAGCTCCCCCCGGTGCGCGATGCGCGACGCGTTCTCGGCGTAGCGCGGGTCGGCAGCCAGTTCCGGCCGCCCGATCGCTCCGCAGAAACGCGACCACTGCCGCTCCGAGCCGACGGCCACGGCGATCTCGCCGTCGGCGGTGCGGAACGTCTCATAGGGCGTGATGTTGGGATGCTCGTTGCCCAGCCGCCCGGGCACGATGCCACCCACGAGGTAGTTCGAAGCCTGGTTGGCCAGCCACGAGACGGTCGACTCGAGGAGGCTGAGGTCGATGCGCTGGCCCCGACCGAAGGCCGGCGACCCCGCCCGCTCCCGCCCCGTCAGCGCGGCCAGGACGGCCACGGCCCCGAGCATGCCGGTGGTCAGGTCGGAGATCGCCAGGCCCACCTTGGTCGGCTCGCCGCCGGCCTCGTCGGGCGCGCCGGTGATCGACATCAGCCCCGCGACGGCCTGGATGATGAAGTCGTAGCCAGGTCGATCGGCCAGCGGGCCGTCGGGGCCGTAGCCGGTGATGGAGAGGCGGACCAGGCGCGGGTTGAGCCGCTCGAGCTCGTCGTCGGAGAAGCCCAGGCGCGCCAGCCCGCCGACCCGGTAGTTCTCGACGAGGACGTCGCTGCGGAGGATCAGGCGGCGCAGCACCTCGCGCCCACCCTCGGACTTCAGGTCGAGGCGGAGATCGCGCTTGTTGCGGTTGACCGCGAGGTAGTAGGCCGACTCGCCCCGGTAGCCCGACCGGGCACGGGGGTCGTGGGCCTCGTACACGGCGCCGGCCTCGGGAGCGCCCGCGTAGGGCGGCCCCCAGGCGCGCGTGCCGTCGCCGTCGGGCGGCTCGATCTTGATGACGTCGGCGCCCAGGTCGGCCAGCAGCATCGTGCAGTACGGTCCGGCGAGGACGGTGGAGAGGTCGCACACGACGACGCCGGCGAGGGGGCCGGAGGTGCCGGTCACCGCGCGCGCCCAGGCCCGATGACGGACTTCGCGCGCATGGCCAGGCGCTTGACCGGGTGGAAGCCCAGGCCCTCGTACAGGCGCGTGGCGCCACCCAGGTTCTCCGTGTCCACGTCCAGGCCGGCCGTCGCGTAGCCGGCGCCGCGGACCGCAGCGAGCGTCCGCGCGATTGCCGCACTCGCCACCCCCCGGCCGCGGTGCTCCCGCCGCACGCCGACCAACGCCAGCCACGCAGCCTGGAGTCCCGCGTCGTCGGTCAGCCCATCCCAGGCGCCGACCATGACGTAACCGACGAGCTGATCTCGGACCATCACGCCCAGGCTGAGGTCGGGGCGGAAGCCGGGATCGTCGGCGAACTCGTGGCTCCATCGCTCCGCATCGACGTGGGTCGCTCCCCAGGCATCGGCGAAGGCGGCGTTATGGGTCTCGCGGAACGCCGGGTCGAGCTCGGGCGACCAGGCCACGAAATGGTAGCCGTCGGGCAGCGCCCGCTCGGGGATGGGCTGGTCCAGCGGTCGCAGCATGTCGTGGAAGTAGCGCACGACGTGGAAACCACAACGTTCCTGGAGGCGGGCGCGCGACTCTGCCGTCTCGTTCGCGTGTGCGGTCAGGACGCACGGCAGGGCCGAATCCAGCTCGCCGGCACGTGCGTTGAAAAGGACCCCGGCGGCGCGTTCCGCCCAGCCCATGACGGCGGTGCCCAGCCCGTGCCGCCGGACATCGGGATGGACGTCCCCGAAGATGTGGACGCGGTTCCAGGTCGCGCCCGTGCGGAGCTCCAGACGCCCCCAGCCGAGCAGGCGGCCGTCGATGCCCTCGGCGGCGATCGTATCCCGCTCGAGGTCGACGGCCGGCGCCGTGAGCTCGTGCTCCAGATCCGAGACGGTGGTGGGGAAGCGCTCCCCGTCGGCCGTCTCCGCGGCGGCGACCAGGACGTGCAGCGCCGGCACGTCGGCGAGCCGCAGCGGCCGCCAGGTAAGCGGCGGCAGCTCGGCGGCCGCCCGTTCGACGACGGGGACTGGGACTGGGCGCTCGGTCATCCGCCCATGCTACCCGTGCGACAGGGCCCGAGCCATGTGCCGGGTCCCAAGCCGGCCCTCAGAGGACCCCGGGGCGCTCGGTCGGCTGCGGCGTCGGGACCGGGGGCTCGATGGGCGGGAAGACGCCGGCCACCTCGGCGCGGATGCCCTCGATCGCCGCCGTGTCGAGAAACTCCGGGTACTTCGGCGGGATGAAGGCGAAGCGGCCGATCTGCGCGACGTCCACGCGCTGCGCCAGCTCGATGAAGGCCGGCAGGTCCTCGATGTCGAGGTTCGTCCAGAGGTTGTCCCTGGCGATGGCTAGGAGCTCGGGCACCTTCGTGAGCAGCGACTGCCCCATGAGCTGCCGGCCGAGGGCCGTGAGCGTGATCTGCTGGCGCTCCATGCGCCCGTAGTCGGAGTCCTGGTGCCGGGAGCGGGCGTAGGCGAGCGCGGTCCGCCCGTCGAAGTGCTGCGGCCCGGGCCGGATGTGCAGGACGATCAGGCCGCGCCCGTCCTCGAGCGGGTATCTCGCGTCGTAGACGCCCTCGGGAACGTCGATGTCGAGGCCGCCGATGGCGTCCACGAGATGGACGAAGCCCTGCAGCTTCACCACGACCATGCCGTCGAGCTGGAGGCCCGTCAGCTCGCCGATGGCGCCCTGGACCGCTCGCAGGCCGCGCGTCTCGGCAGGGCCGGGGAAGTCGTCCGGGTGGCCGGAGGCGTAGACGTATAGCGCGTTGATGAGACCGGGGAAGCACCCGCAGTCAAAGGCGCCGCGGCTCTCCTCCGGCAGGGGGACGTTGAGCAGGTTGCGGGGGATCCCGAAGAAGGCCGCCCGCCCGGTCTCCACGTCTACGCTCAGGACGATGAGCGTGTCCGTGCGCAGGCTCCAGCGATAGGGTCCGGCGTCTGCGCCGATGAGCAGGATGTCCAGCCGCCCATCGGCGAGCGGCGGCGGCTGGGGCGTGGGGGATGGCGTGGGCACCGGCGTCGGGGTCGGCGTGGCGCCAGGGCTCGGCTCGGGCGTCGAGGCCGGCGATCCCGCGGGGAGGGCGCCGAAGCCCATGTCGCCGGTGATGGCGGTCACCGCGTCGTAGGCCAGGTACGTGGTCGCGCCGATGACGACGTGCGATGCCGCGGTCACGAGCAGGAGGGCGACGACGACGACCGTCGTCAGCGCTCCACCGGGCGTGCCCTCGGCGGCGGTCCGCCAGGCATCGACGATGGCCAGGCCCCGCCAGGCGAACAGGCAGATGTTGAGGATGGATACGCCGACCAGGACATCCGGCCGGACGAGGCTGGCGAGGAAACGGACCAGGTCGGGGGCCGCGACGGCCGCGACGAACGCGACCAGCGCGGCGACCGGCAGGAGGTAGAGGAGGCCGCGCCGGATGCTGCCCAGTGCCAGTTGCCCGAGGCCCGGTACGACGAAGGAGAGCGTGGCCGCGAGCGTCGCCGAACGACGCCGCGGTTCCTGTTCCGTCATCTCCCCTTCCGACGCGGGTTCTCGCAGCTCGAGGTGGGGTGGAGGATACCCGCCGCGACGACGATCACGCCGGGCGACCTATCATGCGTCCGCCATGTCGCGTCCCCTGACCCTCCTGACCATCCACGCCCACCCCGACGACGAGACGATCTCGACGGGTGGCGTGATGGCCCGCTACGCCGCCGAGGGGGTGCGCGTCGTCTGCCTCACGTCGAACCTCGGCGAGCACGGCGAGATCGTCGTGCCCGAACTCGACACGCCCGAGAACCGGGCCCGGCTGGCGGAGATCCGGGGCGAGGAGCTGCGACGGGCACTCCAGCGCCTGGGTCCGATCGAGAGCCGACTCCTGGGCTACGAGGACTCGGGGATGATGGACTCGGCCGACAACGCCGACCCCAACGCCTTCTGGAACGCAGACCTGGAGGAGGCGATCGGGCGCACGGTGCGGGTGGTGCGCGAGGTGCGGCCCGACGTCGTCATCTCCTACAACGACTTCGGGGGCTACGGGCATCCCGACCACATCCGCGCGGCGCAGGTCGCCGTTGCCGCCTATGAGCGCGCCGGGAATCCGTCAGCCCATCCCGAGCAGTCGACGGACGGCCTCGCTCCGTGGGCACCCGCCAAGCTCTACGAGACCGTGCTGAACTTCGCCGGACGTCCCGAGATCCTGCAGCGTGTCACCGAGCGGGGCATCAAGGCCTGGTGGCTGCCCGACCCGGACGAACCCCCCGAGCGGCGCGCCGAGCGCGACGCATTCATGGCCCGCATGGCCGCCGCCAGCGGGCCGGTCACCACGCGCGTGGACGTGGCCCCCTTCCTTGAGCGCAAGCGCGCCGCGCTCGAGGAGCATGCCACGCAGATCCATCGCGACGGCGTCTTCCTCGGCCTCACCGTGGACGACTGGCGCGAGCTGGCCCCGACCGAGGACTTCAGCCTGCGCGCCGCCCGCGGCCTGGCCGAGGTCCGGCTGCCCGAGGACGACCTGTTCGCGGGCCTTCGCTGAGCCGGCCCGTGGGCGCGCCCGGCGATCAGTAGGGCAGCAGCCCCTTCGAGGCGGCCCGTACCTGCTTGAGGACCGCGGCGCCGTCCCCGGCCGGGTCGAGGAGGTTCGGTTGCGCCTGGTCGAGGATGACGTACGGCCGCAGACGGACCTGGCGGAGCGTCGAGCCCTCGAAGGTGATCTCGACCAGCAGGCCCTCCATCGTCCGCGTCGACCAGGTCTGGTCGAAGACGAAGTTGCCCAGGGCATACCAGACCAGCGTGCCGTCGATGGCCTCCATGCCCGCCACCCAGTGGGCGTGGTTGCCGATGACGAGAGCCGCGCCCGCCTTCGCCCAGGCGGCCGCCAGCTTGCGCTGCGAGGAGGCGGGGGTGGCCCGGTACTCGACGCCCCAGTGGGGGTAGACGACGACCACGTCGGCGGTCTTCCGGGCCGCCGTGATGTCGGGCACGAGGGTCTTCGTGTCGCACTTGCGCGAGCCGATGGCGTCGCCGCTCGTCCAGTAGTAGGCGGCGATGGCGTCGCAGCCGAAGATCGCGACGGTCACGCCGTGGGTCTCGAGGATCGCCGGCTTGCGCGCCTCGGCGAAGCCGTCACCCGCGCCCGAGTGAGCGATTCCGCGCGCGTCGAGGGCCTTGATCGTGTCCCTGACCCCGCCGGCGCCGGAGTCCCGGATGTGGTTGTTGGCCAGGGAGACGAAGTCGATGCCGGCGTTCTTCACGCCGTCGAGGAGCCTCGGGTCGCCCGAGAAGACGGTGCCGTGCAGATGGAAGCGCCACTTGTCATCCACGGGGCTCTCGAGGTTGGCGAGCATCAGGTCCGCCGAGGTGAGGAGCGCCCGGACGGCGCCCTCCTCGCCGGTGCGCTTCGTGACGGGCGTCTTCAGGTTGAACTGCGAGCAGCAGACCTCCTTGACGATCTCGGCCGTGCCGCCGTCGTAGGGGAAGTCCACGCCCTTGCCCTTGTCCGTCACCTGAACGGCGATGCCGCGGTCGAGCAGGATGTCGCCGCCGGCCACGAGCGTCCACGTCCGGCCCTGGTCCCACGCGCCCGGGTCGCCCACCGCGCCGCGCAACGGCCACGCCCCCAGGGTCTTGAGGCGCGCCGCACCGAAGAGCTGCGCCTTGCCGATGCCCAGCGCGCGCACGTCGGGCGTGACGTCCGAAACGCGCAGGAGCCCGAACGCTCCCTTGCGCACCGCCTCGCGGACCTGCCCCGGCGTGCCGCTCTTCACCGAGGCGGCGATCTCGATGTCGAGGGCAGCGGCGATCGCCGCCCGATCCCCTGCGGGCACGATCACGACGTCGTAGGCGATGTCCGTACCCTGGAGCGTCGCCGCAAGGGCGGCGGGGGCGATGGTCGTCGCCGTGGACCAGAAGCCCACGACCGGCACCCAGGCGACCTCGTTGGCCGCGGGCGTCGATGCGGGGTCGATGCTCGCCGAGGCCACCGCGCCGCCGGAGGCCCCGGGGTCGAGCGCCGCCGAGGCGCCCGGCGACACCTGCGCCGCATCGATGGGCAGGACAGGCTGGTTCGCGCCGTTGACGATGGCACCGACCACGAGCGCCGAAGTGGCGGCCAGGACCACGACAAGCCCGGCGCTGGCGAGGATGTCGCGGGGCCGGCGAAAGCGCCCTTCGGGTCGGGGTTCGCGGCGGCGGGGGGCTCCGCGCTGGGTGGAGCGGCGGGGATCGCGGGTCATCCCACGGATTGTGCCATCAGCGCGGCAGCGGCCTCGAGCGACGCGGACGGGGACGAGGGATGGCGGACCCGACCGGATTCGAACCGGCGATCTCCAGCGTGACAGGCTGGCATGTTGGGCCGCTACACCACGGGTCCGTGCGGCGAATGGGGACGATAGCAGGTGCCGGCAGGGTTGTCGTGCGCCTGGCCCGGCAGGTTCGTCGTGCGCCTGTACTCGTCCACGCGGGCCCGCGGCGGTCGCCGCACGCCCGCTCAAGGTCGCCGCGCGCCCGAGCCCTCACCCGAGCCCTCATACGCACGCGACTGGAGTGCAAGAAGCCGTGGAAGCCCCGATCGGGGACCGATGCCACTCAAACGCCCGCCGCCCGTGCGAATGAGGGGGATCGAGCTGCTCGCCGCTTCTAACGTTCCGACGGCGTTCGAATGAGGGATCCCGGGTTCGAGGAGAACCGGCGAGCCGCCCTCGCGACGCCTCCGGGGTAGGATGGCGAGCATGCCCCACGATCTCGTCGATCTGCGCTCCGACACCGTCACCCACCCCACGCCGGAGATGCTGCGCGCGATGGCCGAAGCCGAGCTGGGCGACGACGTCTTCGGCGACGACCCCACCGTCATCGCGCTCCAGGAGCGCGCCGCGGAGCTCACCGGCAAGGAGGCCGGCCTCTTCGTGGCCAGCGGCGCGATGGGCAACCTGGTGAGCCTGATGGCCCACGTGCCACGCGGCGGCGAGATCATCGCCGACGTCGAGTCCCACATCGTCTACGACGAGGCGGCCAGCCATGCCGTCGTCGTGGGCGCGTCGGTGCGCACGCTGGTCGCGCGAGACGACGGGACGCTCGACCCGCAGGAGATCCGGGCAGCCTGGCGGGACCCCTCTGACGCGCACCAGCCGATCACCAGCCTCGTGGCGCTGGAGAACACCCATGCCCACTCGATGGGCCAGCCGCTGACGGCGGCCTACACGAGCGAGGTGGCCGCGATCGCCCACGAGCACGGTGTGCCGCTCCACGTGGACGGGGCACGCATCTTCAACGCCGCGGTGGCCCTGGGCACGCCGGCCCGGGAACTGCTGCGAGACGCCGACTCGGCGAGCTTCTGCCTGTCGAAGGGGCTGGCCTGCCCGGTCGGCTCGGTCGTGGTCGGCAGCCGCGACTTCATCTGGCGGGCCTGGCGGGCGCGCAAGCTGCTGGGCGGCGGGATGCGCCAGGTGGGCGTGCTCGCCGCGCCGGGGTTGGTCGCGCTCCGCGACGGCCCGGCGGGCATGATCGAGCGCCTCGCCGAGGATCACGCCAACGCCCGGCGCCTGGCCGACGCGCTGGCCGCGATGCCCGGCATCGGCGCCCTCGACCCGACGCGGGTGCGCACGAACTTCGTCATCTTCGGCCTTGCGCCGGCGCCAGGTTCGCCGGCCGCAGCCGCGCCCGTGCACGAACTGCGCGCCCGCTTCCTGGAGGCGCTCGCGGCCGACGGCGTGCTCATGGTCGAGTACCCCCACGACCACGTCCGCGCCGTCACCCACCATGGCGTCGATGGCGCCCACATCGACCGCGTCATCGCGGCGACCCGACGGGCCCTGGCGGCCATCGGCGCGGCGCCCCTGCAGACGATCGGCGCTTGACCGACCATAGGCGCGCCCCACATCACCCGAGATGGAGCTTGCCGTGCCCGACGAGATGACGCCCGCGCCGCTCGACGCCCGCCTCGAGGCGCTCGCCGCGGCGCGCTTCGAGTCGGTCCTGCGCCGCAACCCGGTGCTGGCGACATTCATGGGCCGGCACGCGGCCGACGACCGGCTCGGCGACCTCTCCCCGGAGGGCGTGGAGCGGGACCTGGCCGAGGTGCGCACGTACATCGCGGACCTCGAGGCGCTCGACCCCGCCGGCCTGTCGGCCAGCGCCCGCTTCGAACGCGAGCTGGCGCTGTGGGCGGCCCGCAAGGAGCGCTTCACGAACGAGGAGATCCGCCACTGGGAGCGACGCGCGACGGCCGTCGACGAGGTGGGCGACGGGCTCTTCGGCCTCTTCGCCCGCGACTTCGCGCCGCTCACGGCACGCCTCGAGTCGATCTCCGGGCGGCTGGAGGACGCGCCCCGCGTGATGGCCGAGCAACAGCGGCGGCTCACGCGTCGCCCGGTCGCGCTGTGGCACCAGGTCGAGCTGCGCCAGGCCGAGGAGCTACCCACCTTCTTCGCCGAGATCGAGGCCACTGCGCGCGGCGCGTGGGTCGACGACGAGCCGGGCCTCGACCGGCTGCGGAACGCCATCGGCCGTGCGAACGCGGCACTCGAGGACTACCGCGGCTGGCTGCGGGAGGGGCTGGGCTCGGCCGACGACGACTTCGCGCTCGGCCGCGAGCGCTACGACGAGCTCGTCGCCCTGCGCGCCTTCGACGGCCTGACCAGCGACGACATCCTGGAGATCGGCGAGCAGCTGCTGGCCGAGCAGAAGGCCGCCCGGGTGGCCGTGGCCCGCGAGATCGACCCGCACGCCGGCGAGGCCGAGGTGCTCGACCGCGTCAAGAACGACCACCCGGCGACCTTCGAGCAGGCCCTCGACGAGTACCGCACGGCGATGCTCCGGGCTCGCGCGCACCTCGTCGAGCGGGACCTGGTGACGATCCCCGATGGCGAGCATCTGCGGGTCGTGCCCACCCCCGAGTACCTGCGCAACGTGATGCCCTTCGCGGCCTACTTCGAACCGCCCAAGTTCGACCGCGAGCCGACCGGCGTCTACATCGTCACGCCGTCGGTGAACGGCGACCCGGCGGCGATGCGCGAGCACAACCGGGCCTCGATCAGCAACACGAGCATCCACGAGGCCTACCCCGGCCACCACCTGCAGCTGAGCGCGGCGATCACCCATCCCAGCCTGGTACGGGCGCTCGTGGACGCTCCCGAGTTCACCGAGGGCTGGGGCATGTACAGCGAGCAGATGATGCGCGAGGAGGGCTTCGACGCCGAGCCGCACTTCCGGCTCATGCTCCACACCGACGCCATCTGGCGGGCCTGCCGGATCGTCCTCGACATCCGCCTGCACCGCGGCGAGATCTCGGTCCCAGAGGCCATCGACTTCCTCGTCCGGCATACGGGCTTCGAGCGACCCAACGCGACAGCCGAGGTGGAGCGCTACACCTCCACGCCCACCTACCAGCTGAGCTACCTGCTGGGCAAGGTCCTGCTCCTCCGCCTGCGCGAGGACGAGCGGCGGTGGCTGGGTGCGGACTTCTCGTTGAAGCGCTTCCACGACGCGCTCATCTACGCCGGCAGCCTGCCCGTCAGCTTCCACCGGCGCCTTCTGGCCGGAGAGGGCCCCGGTCCCGCCACGCCCCGGCCGCTGCCCGGGCGCTGATGCAGGTCATCCCCAGCCTGGACCTGCGGGCCGGGCGCTCGCGGCTCGTCTTCTGGCCCGGCGCCTCGACGGGGACGGGCACGCCCACCGACCGGCCGGAGCGGATCGCGCGCCACTTCGTCGAGCTTGGCGCTCCGGTGATCCATCTCGTCGATCTCGACGGCGCGGCCGCCGGCCGGCCGGTCAACACGGCCGCCATCGGCGACGTGGCACGCGCCGTGGCCACGCCGCTCCAGGTGGCCGGCGGCATCGACGGTCCGGAGCAGATCGAGCTGGCCTTCGCCGCCGGCGCGACGCGCGTCGTGCTGCCGCTGCTCGCGGTGGCCGAGGAGCCGGAGCGCCTGGCGGCCTGCCTGCGCGTGGCCGGCGACTGGCTCGCCGTCGGGCTTGACCCGCGTCCGGAGCGCTTCGCCGAAGCCCGCTGGAAGACCGGCCGGCCGCCGACCCTCGAGGAGCTCGTGTCGCGCCTCGTGGAGGCCGGCGTCCGTCGGTTCGTGCTCTCGCACGGTGGCGCCGAGCCGGACGCCACCCTCCTCGCCCGTCTCGCCGCCACTCACGACGCCTCGTTCATGGTCGCGGGCGGCGTCACCGACGTGGCCGTCCTGGCCCGCCTCCGCGACGCCGGCGTGGCCGCCGTCATCCTCGGCGAGGCGCTCCTCGGCGGCGCCATCGACTACCTCGCGGCCGTGGCCGCCGCCGCCTGATACCTCAGCTGGAGACCTCCATGACCCGCCACCGACCCGTCGCCCTGGCCCTCGTCGCCGTCCTCTTCGCCGCCTGTACGGGAGGCGGTACCAGCCCGTCCCCCAGCGGCGCCGCGACCCCAGGCACGGCCACGGGCGGCCCGCTGACGGCGACGATCGAGACGCCCCAGGGCTCCATCGTCATCGCCCTCAAGCCAGATACGGCGCCCATCGCCACGGCGAACTTCGTCAAGCTCGCCGACGCGGGCTACTACGACGGCGTCGTCTTCCACCGCCTGGTGCCCGGTTTCGTCATCCAGGGCGGCGACGGGCAGTACGGCAAGGCCGACGCGTACGACGCGCAACGCGTCGGCGGCGGCGGGCCGGGCTACACGATCAAGGACGAGCCGGTCGTCGGCGACTACGTCCGTGGCGCGGTGGCCATGGCGCGCACGGCAGCGCCCGATTCGCAGGGCTCGCAGTTCTTCATCTGCCTCGACGACCTGACCGGCCGCCTCGACAAGGCCGGGGGCTACGTCATCTTCGGGCAGGTCGTTTCGGGCATGGAGGTCGTCGATGCCATCGCCGCCATGCCCAACAGCGGCGAGCCGGCGAACCAGGCGCTGGACCCG
>JBGPMJ010000025.1:0-14760 GCA_041486935.1 Candidatus Limnocylindria bacterium
CCCGCGATCCGCGGATGAAGGAGCGCAAGAAGTACGGCCTGAAGCGAGCCCGCAAGGCGCCGCAGTACACGAAGCGCTAGGCGCTTCCGCGCCGGGGGGCCGGTCCATGTCCACGACAGGCCCGCAACTGCCCGGTACCGGGCACGACGCGACCCTCCAGGAGCTGGCCGCCGGCGCGGAGGTCCCAGTCGTCGATGGACTGACCATTGGCCAGGAGGCCGAGCGCGAACGTCGCCGCAGCGACCTGGCCGGCTTCACCATCGACACCGCCCTGCTGGACGTCGCGCCGGCCCACGCGCTGGTCATGCACTACCTGCCCGCGCACCGGGGCGAGGAGATCGCGGCCGACGTGCTGGACGGCCCGTGCAGCCTCGTGCCGCGGCAGGTCGAGAACCGCCTGCACGCGGTGAAGGCGATCCTCGCCGCGCTGCTGTCGTACCCTGAGGCTTGACCCGTCGCAGGAGCTGGCGTGCCGGACCCGATCTTCGAGCGCTACAAGGAGGCCCTCAAGGCCGGTCACGTGGCCGTCCTGCGCGGCCTCCTCGACCAGGCGCTGGCGCACTACCGCGAGGCGGCCGAGATCGCTCCCGAACGGCCACTGCCGCACAGCAGCCTGGGCGGGGTGCTGCTGCGCCTCGGCCGCGCGGACGAGGCGCTGGCCGCCTACTCCCGGGCGCTGGGGAGGACCCCGCGCGATGAGGCCGCGCTCAGTGGCCGCGTCGAGGCGCTCGTCGCCACTGGCCGCACCACCGAGGCCGCCGAGGCACTCGACCGGCTGGCCGAGGTGCAGGAGTCGACCGACCGCGGCCCCGAGGCACTGGAGACGCTGGTGCGCGCACTGAGTCTGGGCTCGACTAGGCGTCGCCTGAAGCGACACGCCGCGCTCCGGGCTGCGCTCTCGGGAGAGGCGGCGGCAGGACCCGCGACGCCTGTCAGGGCGGCGCGCCGGAAGACCACCCCGGCCGCGCCCACGCGGCGCCGGCGACAACGGGCACCCAGGGTCGCGGGCGGCGCTCCCGCCGCCGCAGCCGCACCCGCGCCGCCCTTGCCGGACCCGGAAGGCCTCCTCGCGGCCGCGGCGGACGCCGCGGCCGAGGGTCGCGTGGCGGAGGCCGTCGAGTCCTACGTGGCGGCCGCCGTTGCTCACCTGGCGGCGGGCGAGCCGGCGGCGGCCTTCGATGCCTGCCAGCGCGGTCTCGAGGTCGCGCCGGGTGCGCCGGCCCTGCACGTCGAGCTGGCGCGCCTCTACCTCGCCCGCGGCTGGCACGAGCGCGCGGTCGAGAAGCTCCTCCTCCTCGACCGCCTGCTGGAGATCGACGGCGACCTGGCCGGGCGCGCCGCGGCGGCCGACCTGATCCGGCACCGCTTGGCGGACGAACCGCGTCTCGCCGATCTCGCTGCCGCCGTCGGCGACTGATCCCCGCGGCCGGGCACCACCGGGGGTGGGGGAGGGGGCCGCTGCTACAATCGGCCGACGATGGACCGCATCCTGGACACGCTCACGAGCCTCGAGATCCAGCCGATCGCGGTCGTCGACATCGCCATCACCGCGGTCCTCATCTACTGGCTCTTCAGCCTGATCCGCGGCACGCGCGCGGTGCGGCTCGTGATCGGCGTGATCTCCCTCTACGCCGTCTACGTCGCCGCCCAGGCGTTCGGCTTGCAGCTCCTCTCGCAGATCCTCCAGACGGGCGCCGTCGTGGGCCTCCTCGCGCTCGTCGTCGTCTTCCAGCCGGAGCTGCGCCGAGCCCTCGAGCGTATCGGCCGGGTCGGCTCGCTGGGCTGGCTCTGGTCTGGCTCTCACAGCGAGGTGCAGCGCGTCGCGACCGAGGTCTCGCACGCCGCCGCGCTCCTCTCCGCCGAGCGGAGCGGGGCGCTCATCGTCCTCGAACGCGAGACGGGCCTCGAGGACGCGGCCGAGACCGGAGTGATGCTCCACGCCGACCTCTCCGCGGAGCTGTTGCGCACGGTCTTCGCGCCCCGCGCCGCTCTGCATGACGGCGCCGTCCTCATCCGCGGCGACGAGATCGTGGCCGCCGGCATCGTGCTGCCCCTGGCCGAGACGACCCTGCAGAGTGAGCGACTGGGCACCCGCCACCGGGCGGCCCTGGGCATCACCGAGCAGACCGACGCGGTCGTCGTGGTGGTCAGCGAGGAGAGCGGGTCGATCGCGCTGGTCGAACGGGCGCGCATCATCCGCAACCTCGACGAGGAGCGGCTGCGCACGGCGCTCGTCTCGCTCCTGCAGCCCGGCGGCACACGTGGCCGCGGCGTCTTCACGTTGCCCGCGCCCGGCGAGCGTGGCGCCCGTGCGCTGCGCCTGGTGCGCCGCCGGGCAGCGGGCAGGCACGAGCGGGCGGCGACCGCCCCGGCACCCGCCCCGCGGCCGGCGGCCGTCGACGGCGGCAAGCACGGCTAGTGGGTCGCCTCGTCCGCCTCGTCACCCACAACTGGCCCCTGAAGGTCGGCGCCATCGTCTTCGCCGCGCTGCTCTACGGTGGCCTCGTCCTCTCCCAGAATGCGCGCGTGTGGTCCGGCCGGGTGCCCATCGAGGCGACCGGCCAGCCCACCGGCGCCTTCCTGCTCGAGAATCTCGGGGACGTCACCTCCATCCGCTTCTACGCCCCGTCGGACGTGGCCGCGCGGATCTCGAGCGTCGACTTCCGCGCCGTCGCCGACCTGTCGGACGTCACGCCGCTGGCCGGGGGCGCTCCGGTGCTCGTGTCGGTCGAGGTGACGTCGCTCGATTCCCGGGTCAAGGTTCTGGACTTCCAGCCCCAGCGCGTCGCCGTCCGTCTCGACCCGGTCGTCAGCCGCAGCCTGCCGGTGATGGTCGACCGCGGCGCCGTGCCGGACGGCCTCGTCCTCGGTGAGCCTCGCCTGGGTGCGTCCATCGCGTCCGTGCGCGGTGCCAGCTCGCTCGTGGCGCGCGTCCACGAAGTCGCGGCGCGGGTGACCATCGACCCCAGTGGCATCAACGTCGACGGCGACTACGACCTCGTCGCTCTCGATGAACGTGGTGACATCGTGGCGCCGGTGGACATCGAACCGGCGCGCGTCCACGTCCGCATCGTCGTCGGGCGCGAGCTGGCCAGCCGGACGCTACCGGTGGCTCCCCGGCTGGCCGGTGCGCCTCCGGCCGGCTTCACCGTGCGCTCGGTGACCGCAGTGCCGGTCGCGGTCACGGCCCGTGGCCCGCTCGACGCGATGACCAACCTGGAGGCGGTCGCGACCGAGGCCATCGTGCTCGATGGACGAACCGCCACCTTCGAGCAGATCGTCTCGCTCGTCCCGCCGAGTGGCGTCGAGGTGGTGGACGCGGGGAGCGTGAAGGTCACCGTCGAGATCGTGGCCGAGCGCGGAAGCCGGGCCTTCGGCGCCGGCCTCGCCCTCAGCGGCGCCCGGAACGACCGCACGTATCGGCTCTCGGTCCCCGACGTCCTCGTCACGCTCGGCGGGACCCGCGCCGCACTGGACGCCGTGGACGGCGCAGCGCTGCGCGCCACGCTCGACGTGAGCGGGCTGGCGGTCGGCGACGCCAGCGTGGCGGTAGCCGTCGATGCGCCCCCCGGCACCACGCTCGTCTCGATCTCCCCGGCCAGGGTGACCGTGACCGTCGGCACCGGACCCACGTCGCCACCCGGCCCGACACCGACACCGGGCCCCTGACCATGGCGCGTCTCTTCGGCACCGACGGCATCCGCGGCATCGCCAACGTCGAGCTCAAACCGGCCCTCGCCCACGCGCTCGGTCGGGCCACTGTCCACCGCCTGCTCCCGCAGGGCGGTGCCATCGTCGTCGGCCAGGACACGCGCCGGTCGGGCGACATGCTCGCCGCGGCCATCGTGTCCGGCGCGACCTCCATGGGGGCCGACGTGCACCGCGTCGGGGTGGTGCCGACGCCGGCCCTGTCGTTCCTCGCCGCGGGCGGCAGCTATGCGGCCGGCATCATGGTCTCGGCCTCACACAACCCCGCCGAGGACAACGGCCTCAAGGTCCTCGACGCGCACGGGTTGAAGCTCGACGACGTGGTCGAGGACGAGCTCGACGCGCTGATCCGGCGCTCCGACGAGCTGCCCAGCCCGACCAACGCCGGCCTGGGCCGCGAGGTGGACGCCAGGTCCCGCCTCGACGACTACCGCCGCCACCGCCTGGTCCTGGCCGCCTCGATGCGCACCTCGCTGCGCATCGTCCTCGACTGCGCCAACGGTTCGGGTGGCGTGGTGGCACCCGAGCTGCTGGCGGCCACCGGTGCCGAACTGGAGGTCATCTTCAACGCGCCCGATGGGCTGAACATCAACCGTGATTGCGGCGCCACCGCGCCGGCGGCTCTGGCCGCTCGGGTCAGCGCGTCGGGCGCCGACCTGGGTTTCGCGCTCGACGGCGACGCGGACCGCTGCCTGGCCGTGGACGAGCGGGGGACGGTCGTTGACGGCGACCAGCTCATCGGCCTCCTGGCCCTCGAGCGGCTCGGGCGCGGCGCCCTGCCCGGCGGGACCGTCGTAGTCACCGTCCTCTCCAACGGTGGCCTGGCGGCGGCCGTCGAGGGCGCTGGCGGTCGCATCGTGCGCACGCCGGTCGGCGACAAGTACATCCTCGACGCGATGCTCGTGTCGGGCGCCGGCCTGGGCGGCGAGAAGAGCGGCCACGTCATCATCGCCGAGCACGCCAGCTCGGGTGACGGGATCGTCACGGCCCTCGAGACCCTGCGCATCGTGGCCGCCACGGGACGGCCCCTCTCCGAGCTCGCCGCCCGCATCCCGCTCTACCCGCAGGAACAACGGGCGGTGCCCGTTCGTCACAAGGACCAGTGGGAGGCCGATGCCCGGCTGGCGGCGGCCGTCCGCGATGCGGAGCGCGAGCTCCTGGGCCGCGGCCGCGTGCTCGTGCGACCCTCGGGCACGGAGGCGGCGCTGCGCATCATGATCGAGGGCGAGGACGCGTCGCGCATCGCCGCCCTCGCCGACAGCCTGGCCGCCCTCGCGGCCGAGCGACTAAACTGACGCCCCCTCAGGACGGGAGAAGCACGGATAGCCATGTGTGGCATCGTCGGCTACATCGGACCGCGTGACGCGGCGCCCATCCTGCTCGAGGGCCTCGCGCGCCTCGAGTACCGCGGCTACGACTCGGCCGGGATCGCCCTGGTCACCGCCGCGGGCGACCTCTTCGTCGAGAAGAAGGCCGGCAAGCTGGCCAACCTGCGCACCGCGCTCGTGGACGCCACCCCCGCCGCGGCGATCGGCCTGGCCCACACGCGCTGGGCGACCCACGGCCGCCCGAACGACCTGAACGCCCACCCGCACGTCGACTGCAGCGGGGACATCACGGTCATCCACAACGGCATCATCGAGAACTTCCAGGAGCTGCGCGACGGCCTCGCCGCGCGCGGACACCGCCTCGCGTCGGAGACCGACACCGAGGCGCTAGCGCACATGGTCGAGGAAGCCTATGCGGGCGACCTCGCCGCGGCCGTCCGGGCCGCGCTGGTCCAGGCCGACGGCGCCTACGCGGTGGCGGTCATGCACCGCGGCGAGCCGGGCCGGCTGGTGGGCGCCCGCCTGAACGTGCCCCTCATCGTCGGCCTGGGCGACGGCGAGAGCTTCCTGGCCTCAGACGTGGCCGCCGTGCTCGCGCACACGAACCGCGTCGTCTTCCTCGAGGAGGGCGACGTGGCCGACCTGACCGCCTCCGGCGTGACCATCACGGGGGTGGACGGTGTTCCCCGCGAGCGGCTCGTGAACGTCATCGACTGGTCGATCGAGGCGGCCGAGAAGGGCGGCTACGCGCACTTCATGCTCAAGGAGATGCACGAGCAGCCGGGGGCCATCAGAGCAGCCACGGCCGGGCGCCTCCATGGCGACGAAGTGCGCGTCGACGAGCTGGCCCCCATCGCCCATCGGCTGGCGGGCATCGAGCGCATCGAGCTCGTCGCCTGCGGCAGCGCCAACTACGCGGCCGCGGTGGCCGGCTATCTGTTCCAGGACTGGCTGGGCATCCCGGTACGCAACACGGTCGGCTCGGAGTTCCGCTACAGCCCGCCCCCGCTCGACGAGCGCACGCTGGTCATCGCCGTCACACAGTCGGGCGAGACGGCCGACACGATCGCGCCGACCCGCTACGCCCGCGAGCAGGGCTGCCCCGTGATCGCCATCACCAACACGGTCGGCTCGGCCATCACGCGCGACGCCGACGCGGTCCTCTTCCTGCAGGCCGGTCCCGAGATCGCCGTCGTTGCCACCAAAACGTTCGTGACCCAAGTGACGACGCTGGTGCTGCTCGGCGCGGCCCTGGCCAAGGCCCGCGGCCGGCTGCCGCGGGACCGCGAGCGCGAGCTGGTGGCCGAGCTCCGAGCGCTGCCCGCCAAGGCCGAGCGGGCGCTGCAGATGGCGGAGCCCGCGGCGATCCTGGCCCGCCGCTATGTCAACTCGCGCGGCTTCATGTTCGTGGGTCGGGGCGTCGGCTACCCGGTCGCGCTGGAGGGCGCCCTCAAGCTCAAGGAGGTCAGCTACGTCCACGCCGAGGGTTACGCGGCGGGCGAGCTGAAGCACGGCCCCATCTCACTGCTCGACGTCGAGGTGCCGCTCGTCGCCGTGGCAACGCGCTCGTCGCTCCAGGAGAAGCTGGTCAGCAACGTCATGGAGGGGCGCGCCCGCGACGCGCGGGTCATCGCCGTGGCCACCGAGGGCGACGAGGCGGTGCGGGCCTACGCCGACGACATCCTGTGGGTGCCCGAGACGATCGAGGCGCTCAGCCCGATCCTCGCCGTGATCCCGTTGCAGCTGTTCGCCTACCACACGGCCGTGGCCCGCGGCACCGATGTCGACCAGCCGCGCAACCTCGCCAAGTCCGTCACCGTCGAGTAGCGCCGTGGCCGGCGTTCCCGCCGTCCCCGAGGGGACGACCGAGCTCGGCATCGACATCATCAAGGTCGAACGCATCCGCGCGACCCTGGAGCGCTTCGGATCGCGCTTCTCGAGCCGCGTCCTCACGCCGGCCGAGACGGCCTACGTCCGCGATCGGCCGGAGACTTTCGCCGGCCGCTGGGCGGCCAAGGAGGCCATCAGCAAGGTGCTCGGGCTCGGTGTCCGCGGCGTCGGCTGGCGCGAGATCGAGATCGTGCGCCTGCCGACCGGCCAGCCCTCGGTCCGCCTGAGCGGACGCGCGCAGCGCCGCGCCGACCAGCTGGGCATGGTGCGCATCGCCGTCTCGATCAGCCACGAACGTGACTATGCGGTGGCCGTGGCGTTCGGCGTGCGAGCCGCAGGCGGTGCCTACATCTTCCCGGTGGACATGGACGTCCGCCTCGACGATCGCGAGCGGCGCATCATGGCCCGCCTGGAGCGGCTGCGGTCGCTCGAACCAGCCAGTCACGGACCGGAGGACACCTGATGCCGAGCGGCGGGACCGCCTGGCCCCAGGGCGTGCGCGAGATGGACGACGCGCAGGCCGCCCGGCTGCTGCCCGAGCGCGATCCCCGCGGTCACAAGGGCACGCACGGCAAGCTCCTCGTGCTGGCCGGCTCGCTCGACTACCTCGGGGCCGCGCTGCTCGTGGCGCAGGCGGCCTACCGCGCCGGGGCCGGCCTGGTGCGCCTCGCTGTCCCCGAGACCCTGCAGTCGCTCGTCGCGGGGCGGGTCGCGGAGGCGACGACGATCGGCCTTCCGGAGACGGACGTCGAAGGCGAGGTCGACGTCGAGGCCGCGCTCGACCGGCTGCTCGACCTCGATCACGACGCTGCGGTCGTCGGTCCGGGCCTGCGCCCAGGCCTGGCCACTGTGGACCTCGTGCTCGACTTCCTCGCAGCCGAGGGCGAGCGGGCGCCCGCCGTGGTCGATGCCGAGGGGCTGAACTCGCTGGCCACGGTCGAGCGATGGTGGGACCAGGTGAGACGGCCGTGCGTCCTGACCCCGCACGTAGGCGAGCTGGCCAAGCTCATGGCGGCCGGCGGTCTGCCGTTCGAGGTCGGAGCGCCCGACGACCTCGTGACCGACGACGAGGCCCGCATCGCCGTCGTGCGGCGGGCCGCCGAGGCCTGGGGCCAGGTCGTGGTGCTGAAGGGCGCCCACACCGTCATCGCGGGGGGCGAGCCAGGCGCGGCCGTGGCCGTGGCTCCCTTCGTCAATCCGGCCCTGGGCACGGCCGGCACCGGTGACGTGCTGGCGGGCACGATCGGTGCGCTGCTCGCTCAGGGCCTGGAGCCAGTCGCGGCCGCACGCCTCGGCGTCCATCTCCACGGCGCGGCCGGCGAGGTCCTGCGCGAGCGACTGGGCGATGCCGGGCTCATCGCGTCCGACCTGCCCGAGGAGATCGCCCGCGTGCGCAGGCGTCTCGCGGCGATGCGCGAGCGCGAACGCGGCGGCCGGCGGCTCGGCTTCAGCGTCGGGGAGGGCGGGGCCTGAGCGGCATCGAGGCGCGCTTGGCAGCGGCGGGCCTGCCGCCGCTGCCCCGGCTGGCCTGGCTCGAGATCGACACCGACGTCCTGGCCGGCAACCTGCGCGCCATCCGCGCCCTTCTGCCGGCGGGGGTGCGCCTGGCCGCCGTGGTGAAGGCCGACGGCTACGGCCATGGCCTGCAGGTGGCGGCGCGCACGTTCGCCGCGGCCGGCGCCGACCTCCTGTGCGTGGCCTCGCTCGATGAGGCCCTGGCGCTGCGCGAGGCGGGCCTGGAGACGGCGATCCTCGTCCTCTACACCGTCCCGCCCGAGTCGGTCTCGGCCGCCGTGGCAGCACGCGTGGAGCTCGTGGCCGCAGACGAGGGAGCGCTGCGGGACACACTCGCGGTCTGGCGGGAGCGGGCTGCCCGAGGGGCTGATCGCGCCCGGCTGCGCATCCACCTCGAGGTCGAAACGGGCCTGGCCCGGGCCGGCCTGCGTCCCGACCGCGTGGCCGCAGCCGCGCGGGCCATCGTCGAGGCGCCCAGCGCCGAGCTGGCCGGCCTCTGGTCGCACCTGTCCAGCTCCCACGACGCGGACGTCTCCGCGGCGCAGATGGAACGTTTCAGGGCCGCGGAAGCCGCCTTGATCGGCACCGGGCTGCCGCTACCTGCCCGGCACATCGCGGCGACGGGAGCCCTCTTCGCGGCCACGGCGCCCTTCGGTGACCTGGTTCGGCCGGGGCTGGCCCTCTACGGTGAGCTGCCCGACAGATTCCCGATCGCGCCCGACCGGGCTGTCGCGGCGGGCGCGCTGCGCCCGGCCATGACCCTCAAGGCCCGACCGCTGCGCGTGGAGCGCCTGGAGACGGGCGAGCGCGTGGGTTACGGCGGCCTGTGGACCGCCGAACGACCCTCCATGGCCGCCACGCTGCCGCTCGGCTACGGCGACGGGTGGGTGCGCGCCTACCGGGGGGCATCGGCGCTGGTACGAGGTCGCCGCGTCCCGCTCGTGGGCAGCGTGGCCATGGATGCCGTCGTGGCCGACGTCACGGACGTGCCCGGCGTGGGACCGGAGGACGAGTTCGTGCTCCTCGGCAGCCAGGACGCGGAGACCGTCACGGCCGCGGAACTGGCGCGTCTCCGCACCACGATCTCGTGGGAAGTCCTTGCTTCGATGGCATATCGGGTACCCCGGGTGTACCATGCCGGGGCAGGACTTTCCGGCCATCGCACGCTCGCCGGGGAGTCCTTGACGCGCTAGGAGGGGACTCCGAGACCCGGTGGGCGACATCCAGCTCTGGCACGGCGACATCTGCGACCTCGAGGTCGACGCCATCGTCAACGCGGCGACGACCTCGCTCTGGATGTCCACGGGCGTCGGCGGAGCCATCAAGCACCGCGGCGGCGACGGCGTCGAATTCGAGGCCGTCCGCCTGGGTCCCGCCCCGCTCGGCTCGGCTGTCGTCACCGGCGCGGGGAGGCTCGCCTGCCGCTACCTGATCCACGCCGTCTCGCTCGGTCCCGACCGCCGCACCAGCGCTGCTGCCATCGACGGGGCCACCCGCTCGGCGATGCGCGAGGCCAGCCGGCTCGGCTGCGAGACGGTCGCCTTCCCGGCCCTCGGCACCGGGGTCGGCGGGTTCCCGCTCGACGAGGCCGCCGAGATCACCGTGCGCGCCGTGCGCGAGGAACTGGCCCGCGACTCCACGGTCGCACGCGTCATCTTCGCCTTGCGGGGCGCCGCCCCGTACGCGGCCTTCCAGGCCGCCCTGGCCGCGGCCCGCGAGCCCGTCGCGCTCGCCGTGGGGGCCGCGAGATGACCGGATCGCGTTACTACGCGCCCTATCCAGAGGCGAGCGACGAGCTCGTCGAGAGCGTCGCGCGCGAGATCCAGCTGCGCGGCATGACCGGCCCGGCCATGATGTTCCTCGAGGCCAGCCGCCCGTACCGGCCACTCGGCAGTCAGGCGATGCTCTTCTTCGACCCCGTGCTGCGTGGCGTGTTCGGTGGGGAGCTGGACGGCGTCCAGCACCTCCTCGCCGACGACAGCGGCATCGAGCGGCTTCTGGAGCGCCTCGAGGAGCTCGATGACGAGGGGCGCTGGGACGCCTGACGGGACACCGGTCGGGGCCTGAGTCCCGCTCTCCCGCGCGCCGCCGACGCGGCCGCTCCCGGCGTGTCAGGATTCAGCGGTGACCGCGCGACCGATCGCCTTCTTCACCATCGATCACGGCACGGCCACGACGGCGGCCGCGATCATCGGTCAGCTCGATGGCCGCTTCCGCCTCCTCGCCGCGGGCGCCCAGCCGGCCGACATCCCCGCCGACGGGCTCCTCGCCGGCCTCGTGGCGGAGGTCGCCGCCCTCGAGCCCAACGTGCTGCCCGACCCCACGACCTGGAGCGATTGGCGGCGCCTGGAGTCGGCCACTCACCGCCCGCCGCGCGCCCTCGTGGCGGCGGCGTCCGAGGCCAGCCTCGGCGCGGCCGAGGCCGCGGTCGCGGCGGCCGGATGGCGGGTCGTCGGCCGCATCAGCCCCGAGCGGACGGACGCCCTTGCCGCCACCGAGCGGTGCCTCGATCCGGACGTCGAGCTGCTCGTGGTCGCCACGGCGGACCCCGTACCGGCCGAGGAGCGGGAGGCGCTGGCGGACCTCTTGGCGCTCGTTGCCGCGGCCCTGGGACGTCGCGACGATGAGCCGACGGTCGTACTCGCCGGGGGCGCCGCGGGGGCGGCGAAGCGCTTCCCCGCGGCACGCGTCGTGCTCGGCCCGGCGCCCCTGCCGCACCCGCACGCGGGTGCGGACCCGCTGCGCGACCTCCTGGTCGCGCTCGACCAGGCCCTGACCGCCGGCGCTGGCGGTCCGATCGCCGGACTCCCGGATGGCCGGCGCGCGCTGGTCATGGCCACGGCGAGCCTGGCCGCCGTGCTCGATCGCCGCGTAGAGCTCGTGGATGTCGGGGCGGCGGCCGGACTGCGCGTTCTGGCCGGCCCCGGGGGTGTGCGCGGCGCGATCGTGAGCGCGGAGGGGGCGCTCACCCCGCCCGATGTCATCGAGGACGACCGGCGCGCCGACGGGGTGCTCCAGTGGTCGACCATCCGCGCCGACGCGGCGTCGATGCGCGACCGGGTGCGCAACCTCGCCATCGCACCCTGGCGGGACGCCGCCGGCGACGGCGCTCGACTCCGGCTGGCCGCGGCACGCGCGGCCATGGCCCGCCTCGACGCTGCCTGGCGCCTGCCCGACGACGCGGAGGATCGCCCGGCAAGCTACGGCACGGACCTGCTCGTGGCCAGCGGGGGCGCGTTCGCCGTGGCGCCCGCACCGGCCGTGGCGCTGGCCCTGGTGGACACGCTGCGCCGGCCGGGCGGCATGACCCTCGCCCACGACCACGCGCGCGTGCTGGCGCCGATCGGCGGGCTGGCGGACGAGGCGGACCGGCGACGACTGCTGGCAGACCTCTTCGGGGACGTGCTCGCGCCACTCGGCAGCGCGATCGTCGCGGCCGGCCTGCACGCGGGCCGCCACCGGGGGACGGTGCGCATCACGAGCGAGGATGGGGCCGATATGCGCATCGAGCTCGTGCCCGGGGGCGTCCAGCTCGTGGACCTGCCGCCGGGCCTGGCGGCGACGGCCGAGCTGACGACGCGCGACGGGCTCTGGCTCGGTGTCCGCGCCCATCACTTCGCGCTACCGGTGGCGGGCGGTCTGGGCGGGTTGGTCGTGGACACCCGCGAGATCCCACTGCGGCTCCCCGAGCGGCCGGAGCGCCGGCGCGACCTGCTGGATGCCTGGCAGCGACCACTCTGGCCGGGCGCCGACACGTGAGCGACGGCGTGTCCATGCCCGTCTTGGCCCACGCTGACGCTCGCGCGTGCGTGGCCGGCGCCGTGGGGCCAGTCGTGGAGCCGCGCGTTCGGCTCCGGCTCGGCGCCGGGGACGTGCCCCTCGTCGCCATCGGGCAGCGCGTCGCGGCGGGGGATCCGGTCGCCGAGCGTCGACGTGACGGCGCCGTCGCCGAGGCCCGGCTCAGAGGCTCCGCGGCCCCCGAACCGGGGACCACTGTGGAGGCCGGCGTGCCGGTTGCCGGCAGCGGCCGCCGCGCCGTACGCTTCGCCGGCAGCGGCCGCGTCCTCTACACGACGCCCTCCGGGCTGCTGCGGGTCGCCGTGGGGCGCCACCCCGAGCAGGTCGGGACCCCGGCGGCTGGCGTGGTCGAGTCGGTCGGTCCCGCGGCGATCGTCATTCGGGCCGATGGCATCGGGCTGCCGGGCACCCTGACCGCTGGCGAGGCCACCGTCGGGCATCTCGTGGTGGCCGTGCGGCGTCCCGACGACGAGCTGCCGGTCGCCGCCGTCGACGTCGGCGCCGCGGGTGCGATCCTCGTCGCCGGCGCGCGCATCGACGTCGAGGCCTTGACCCGCGCCCGCGCCATGGGCGTCCGCGGCGTCATCGTCGGCGGGGTGGTCGGGCGCGACCTCCGCTCGTTCGCTGCCTCGGAGGCCCGGCAACGAGCGGCCCTCCACGCCAGCCCGCCGTTTGCGCTGCTCGTCCTCGATGGGTTCGGCAAGCGGCCCATCCCGCCCGGGGCCTGGGCTGCTCTGGTGGCCGCGGAGGGCCGCGTCGTGGGCATCAGCGCCGACCCATCGTTCGCCCTGCTCGACGTTGGCGCCGCCGAAGCGGCCGAGCCGCAGGACCGGGTCCGGATCGCGGCCGGTGAGGGACTGGGCCGGATCGGGCGCCTCATCGAGGTCGTCGGGCGGCGCCGCCTGCCGGCCGGCGTGCTGGGGCCGGTGGCGCGCGTGGCGCTCGAGGCCGGCGGACCCGGCCAGCCGCCCGAGGAGCGGCTCGTCCCGCTGGCCGATCTGGAGCGGACGGGACCGTGACCGGGGTCCAGCCCGGAACCCGCCGGGTCATCGTCCAGACCGGTTCGGCGGCCGCGACACGGGCCCTGGCGGCCCGGCTCGCGGAGGTGGCCGAACCGGGCGACCGACTGGCCCTGTTGGGACCTCTCGGCGCCGGCAAGACCGAATTCGCCAAGGGCTTTGCCGCCGGCCTCGGCGTGACCGAGACCGTCAACAGCCCCTCGTTCACGCTGATGGCCGAGTATGCCGGCCGGTTGCCGCTGTACCACCTCGACCTCTACCGGCTCAGCGGCGCCGCGGAGGCCATCGATGGCGGCCTCCTCGACGAGCGCGAGGCGGAGGGGGTCACGCTCATCGAGTGGGCCGACCGGTTGGGCGCCGAGGTCGATCCCGGCCGGCTCGAGGTGCGCATCGCGGTGGAGGATGACGAGACGCGCACGATCGAGATCCGCGCCGGCTCAGCTTGCCAGGAGCGCTTCCTCGACACCGCGGCGGCGGGAGCGCCGGCATGAGCGGGTGGCTGCTCGCCATCGACACCGCCACGCGACAGGCCACCGTGACGCTGGGGACGCCGGACGGGCGGCTCATCGCCGGGCACGATTGGCCGGTCGGTCACACGCACGCCGAAACGCTGCTTCCCGCGCTGCGGGAGCTGCTCGCCGGCGCCGGGGTCGTGCCCGCGGACCTGACCGGCATCGTGGCTGGCACCGGCCCCGGCGGCTTCACCGGTCTGCGCGTCGGGCTGGCCACCGCCAAGACGCTGGCCCACGGGCTGGGCATCCCGATCGCGGGGATCGCCACGACCGACGCGCTGGCGGCTGCCGCGCTCGCCGGGCAGGGGGGCGATGCCCTGGTCCTCCTGCCGGCCGGGCCCTCGGACCGCTACTTCGCGCTCGTCCGTGTCGCGCGGGACGGCACGGCCCGCGCCATCGAACCGCCGCGCCTGCTGGCCCCCGCGGACGTGGGGCAGGCCGTCGCCGTCGCGATCGCCGCCGGGGCCCGCCTGGTCCCCGTTGACCTGCCCGACGCGCACGCCGTCGGGCCCGACGCGGCGATCGGCCAGGCCGCGCTGGCGGGGCTCGGAGCGGCCCTGCTCCGCCTCGGCGCCCGCGCGCTGGCCACCGGTCGTCGCGAGCCCGCCGACCAGCTGGTCCCGACGTACGTCACCCTGCCGCGCGGGGTCGCGGCGGCCGGGGGAGGAGCCGCGTGGTCGCCCGACCTCCGCTGAGACTGCGCGTCGCCGCCATGCGCGTCGAAGACATCCCCGACGTGCACGCGATCGAGCGCGCCAGCTTCCCCGTGCCGTGGCCGGCCTACGCCTTCCGCCAGGAGCTCGAGACGAACCGGCTGGCCCGCTACCTCGTGGCGCGCGTCGGGGGCGAGGCGGTCGGCTACGGTGGTATCTGGCTGATGGTGGACGAGGCGCATATCACGACCTTCGCCGTTCTGCCGGCGTGGCGGCGGCAGGGCATCGGCGCCCGGCTCCTGCTGGCCCTGCTCGACCTGGCCGTCGAGCTGGGCGC
>JBGPMJ010000026.1:0-14133 GCA_041486935.1 Candidatus Limnocylindria bacterium
CAGGTCCGGGCGACCCTCCCCGCTGGCCTGCGCGTCGACGTCACTGGGCCGGCGGGCCTCGGGCGCGACTACCTCGCGGCGGTCGAGGCGGGCACCGACCGCACGACCATCGTCACGATCGCCCTGGTCGTGCTCATCCTGCTGCTCATCTACCGCTCCCCGGTGACCGGCCTCGTACCCCTCATCACGATCGGAGCGGCCTTCCTCGTCTCGCGCGGGATCCTCGGACTGCTCGCCCAGGCCGGCTGGAAGATCCCCTCGCTGGTGGACTCGATGCTTGTCGTGCTCGTCTTCGGCGTGGGCACCGACTACACGATCTTCCTCATCTCGCGCTTCCGCGAGGAGCTCGGGCGGGGAGACTGGCGGCAGGCCGGGGCGGCCACGGTCGGGCGGATCGGCGCCGTCATCACCGCCAGCGCGGCCACCGTCGTCGTGGGTCTCGGGTCGATGGCGGTGGCCCGCTACGGGCTCGTGAGCTGGATCGGGCCGGCGCTGGCGCTCACGATCGCCGTGACGCTGGTCGCCGGCTTGACGCTCTCGCCGGCCCTGCTGGGCATCGCCGGCGACCGCATCTTCTGGCCGCGGCGGGTCCGCGCCGACGGAGTGGCCACGACCTCGAGGGTCAGCGGGTTCTGGGGACGTGTGGCCACGTGGATCACGGCGCGTCCGGGCCGGGTGGCCGCCGCCGTCCTCGTCGTCCTGGCGGTGCCGATGATGGGCCTACCGGCCCTCCGTTCGAACTTCGACGTCATCGCCGAGCTGCCACGCGACGCCGAGGCGCGCCTCGGCTACGAGACCGTCGCGGCGCACCTTGACCGCGGACAGCTGCTGCCGATCACGGTCCTGCTCGAGCTGACCCCCGGGACCGACCCGGTCTCGCCGGCCGGCCTGGGGCTCATCGAGCGGACGGCGGCGCGGCTCGCCACGACCGAGGGCGTGGGCACGGTCCGCAGCATCGTCATGCCCACCGGAGATGGGTCCGTGCCGGCCGGGATGCGGCCCTCGGAACGGCTGGCCGAGATCGCCGTCGGGTTCACGCCGACCGCCGGTGTCGACCTTCGCGCCGCCATCGCGAAGCTCGTCGAGGCCGAGACGAGCGGCCGGCTCGGTGCCACGGGCGACTACCTGGGCGCCCTTGGGGCCGCGTTCCCGGACATCGCTGTCACTGCGGAGTGGCGGCAGGCCGTCGCCGACCTGGCCGCCGTGCGGGATGTGGCGCGCTCGTTCGCGGCCGCCCCGTTGGCCCCGCCCGCCGACGCCATCGCGGCCCTCACCGTGTCCGCACCTCGGCTGGCGTCCGGGCTCGATGCACTGGCCGCGACGTTCCGCGGCCGACCCGACGACCTGTTCCTGCCCGTCTCGTTGCCGGGTGCCGCGGGCGAGTCGGCCCGGGCGGCCCTCGGCGCGTACGTCGCCGCGGATCGATCCGCCGTCCGGCTCTACGTGGTCACCCGGGACGAGCCGTATTCGAGCGCCTCGTTCGAGACCGTCGGGCGCCTGCGCGACGTCCTCGCGACGCCCGAGGCCGGGATCTCGCGGGCGATGATCGGCGGGGCGATCGCGGAGTTCGCCGACATCTCGGACACGATCAACGGCGACTTCCGGCGCGTCTCGGCCATCACGCTGGCCGGCATCCTGCTCGTCCTCGCCGTGCTGCTGCGCAGCGTGGTGGCGCCGATCTACCTGGTCCTGACCGTGCTGCTCTCCTACGGCACGAGCATGGGCCTGGCGGCCTGGATCTTCCAGGGCCTGCTCGGTCAGCCGGGCGTGAACTACTTCATCCCGCTCATGGTCTTCGTGCTGCTCGTTGCGCTCGGCTCCGACTACAACATCTTCCTCATGAGCCGGGTCCGGGAGGAGAGCGAGGGCCGCGACCTGCGGGCCGGGATCCGCGTCGCCTCCGCGCGCACCGGCGCCGTGATCACCTCGGCCGGGGTCATCCTGGCCGGCACGTTCGCGGCGCTCACGACGTCACCGTTGCTCATCCTCATCCAGGTCGGCGTGATCGTGTCGCTGGGCGTGCTCATCGACACGTTCATCGTGCGCAGCCTGCTCGTGCCGGCCATCGCGTCGCTCCTCGGCGATCTCTCGTGGTGGCCGTTCGGACGCCGTGGCCACGGGCCGACGGTCGCGCACGGGGCGCCGCGCTGAGTTCCGTCGCCGGTTGTGCCGGCGTGGCTCGCGCGCCCTTGCTTGGGATCCATGCCCGTGGGGCATTGTTGCGGCGCTAGGAGAACCCGCCGTCGGCGCGGATGGGCGCGCGGCGGGTGCTGGGCGCGAAACCATGCCGGTGGGATATGGCTGCGGCGCCACGACGCCCCGCGGCGGGCGCGGATGGGCCTCTGCTCGCGGCTGGGCGCGAAACCATCTCCGTGGGGAATGGCTGCGGTGCCACGACGCCCCGCAGTCGGCGCGGATGGGCGCGCGGCGGGTGCTGGGCGCGAAACCGTGCCCGTGGGACATGGCTGCGGCGCCTGAGGTCGGTGCCGAGGCGGGAGTCCGGGCGAAGGGTCACGGTGCGATGAAGCGGGCATTCGCCGCCCACCACGCATAAAGAGCGGACTCGTCGGCGTCGGGCGCCCTGACTCGCGCCAGGATCTGGTTCGCATCGTACGTCCAGTCGATGATGGCGTGGGGTTGGGCGTCGCGGTAACAGACGATCGCGCCGACGTCCCGGTCGGCGATGGACCAGCGCCCCTGGGCTCGGCCGGTGCTGGCGCAGTCGCCGGGCGGCGACCCATACGATCTCGCCGTCGCGGCGATCACCGCGCCGACTGTGATGTCAGCGGATGGGGTGATCGCGCGAAGCTCGAGCAGGTTCGCTCCCGAGCCGGTCGGCTGTGTGCAGCTGATGCTCGCGATGGGGCGGATGGAGAGGCCGTTCTGGTCCGTCACGAGCAGCGCGTACGAGCCACGTCCACAGGCCGTCGCCAGTGCCGCTGGCAGTTCCGCAAGCAACGCGGCCTCGGCCGCGTTCGGGTACGGCTCCTCGCTGGCGGACGGCAGCCCCGCAGTGCCGATCAGGTCTCGTTCCGTAAGCCACCAGTCGAGCAGGGCCTTCTCGTCCTGGTTCGAGCGGTAGACGATAAGAAGCAGATCCTGATTCTGGTACGCCCACTCGATGACGGCATCGTTGCCGTCATTGAAGCATGCGACCGCCCCGATCTCCGTCGAGGCGATGCTCCACGTCCCCAGCGCCGGCGCATCGACGCCGCAGTCGCCGGAGGGCGCCGCGTGCTCGGCGGCCGCCTGCGCGACGACGCTGTCAGCGGTGACCACGGAGGACTCGCGGAGCTGCAGCGCTTCGACGCGCTTCGCCCCGGAAGAGCCGATCGTGCACCGGACGTTCGCGAGCGGGCGCGCCTGGGCACCGCCCGCGTCGGACTTGACGAGCTCGTACGAGCCTCTGGTGCAGCTGCGGGCGATGTCTTGGGGGAGCTTCCCGAGGAGTGTGGCCTCGTCGCCATTGGGGTACGCGGAGGGATCGGGCGTCGCCGACGCACCAGCCTCCGATGGACTCGCGGAGGGGTTCGGCGCGGCGCCCCGCAGGAGGACGCCGCCGAGCCCCACGGACAGCAGCGCGAGCACACCGACCAGGAGGGCGGCCCGACGCGAGGCGCGTCCAGGCCGTGGCTGGATGTCATACGCACCGGTGGCCGGTCCGCCGACCGCCTCGCGGAGTGCGGCCACGAATGCCGAACAGGTCGGATAGCGGACGGCGGGATCCTTGGCCATGGCGCGAGCCAGGACGGGGTCGACGGCCGGCGGGAGATCGACCCGGATCCCGGACGCGGACGGTGGCGGATCCTTGAGGTGGGCCGTGATCAGCGCCACTTCGTTGTCGCGCACGAACGGCAGCCGCCCCGTCAGGGCGCGGAAGGCGATGGCGGCGAGGGCGTACTGGTCCGTAGTGCCGTCGAGCTGGCGTCCCTCCATCTGCTCCGGGGCCATGTAGTCGAGCGTGCCCAGCAGCGTCCCGGCGCGCGTCAGCGCGGTCGCCTCCTCGCGGTATTTCGTCAGCCCGAAGTCGGCGAGATAGACGTGGTCGCCGCGCTCGTCGCCCGGCGCCGGTGCGATGAGGATGTTGGCCGGCTTGACGTCGCGATGGACGAGCCCGCGCGCGTGGGCGGCGTCGAGCGCGCTGGCCACCTGGCCGAGGAGGCGCACCGCCTCGCGCGGCTCCAGCGGGCCGGCGGCCAGGCGCTTCTCGAGGTCGGTGCCCTCGACGTAGCGCATGGCGAGGAAGAAGGCCCCGTCCGCCTCGCCGGCCTCGTAGATGGGCAGGATGTTCGGGTCGTCGATGGCCGCCGCCATCTGCGACTCGCGCACGAACCGGGCGCGGAACACCTCGTCCTCGGCCAGCTCGGGCGGCAGGATCTTGAGCGCGACCTTGCGCCCGAGCCGCACCTGCTCGGCCAGGTAGACGACGCCCATGCCCCCGCGCCCGAGAACCGCCTCGATGCGGTACGGGCCGAGGGTGGTGCCGAGGCGGGGATCGGGACGGAGTGTCATGGCGGCCGCATCAAGGGGTGATCGCTGCCCGATTGGCGAGCCACCATTGACGCAGGGATCGCCGGTCGCCATCGCTGGCCGAGATCCGGTACACGCCCCAGTCTCCCGTCGACCAGGCGATGACGGCCGCGCCCGTGTCCGGATCCTGATAGCAGAGGTAGGCGCCCAGGAAGTCGCCCTCCTCGGGCCATCCACCGATGGAGGCCCCGTCTGACTCGCATGGGGCTTCGATCGCGCCCTGCCCCGTGCCCAAGCCGACGACGACATCGGCTGCGTACACCGGTGTCCCCGGTGTCACGTACCAGCCATCGAGAGTGTCGGGGCCGGCGCCGCCGAGCATGCGGCAGGTCACGTGTGCCCGCGGCTTGACCTCCATGCCCTGGCGAGAGGGCAGGAGCGCGTCATCGCCACGCGTGCAACTCGGATCGGTCTCCGGCGGGATGGCGGCGATGAGCCTGACCTCGTCGAGGGTCGGGAACGCCTCCGCGGCACTCGTGGGGCGCGCCGTGGGCGAGGCGATCGCCTGTGTCGTCGGACTGGCCGACGGTGAGCCGCCCGGGGTCGCTCGGCCGGACGCCCAGAAGGCCCCGGCCATGACAAGCAGTGCCAGCACGATCAGGCCGGTGGCGATGAGTGTGAGGCGTCGACGATCGCGCCGAGCGGGGATCACCTGCTGGTCGGTGATGCGCACCCCGAGTGCCTGCCGCAGCGCGCCGACCATCGCTTCGCTCGACGGGTAGCGATCGTCGGCGTTCTTGGCCATGCCCCGGGCGAGGACGGCGTCGATCGCCGCCGGGAGGTCGGGTCGGGCCGCTGACGCCGACGGCAGTGCCTCGCGCAGGTGCGCCATGGCGATGGCGATGTCGGTGTCGCGGGGGAAGGGCGGCGCGCCGGTCAGGCAGTGGAAGGCCATGGCCGTCAGGCTGTACTGGTCGGTGCGACCGTCGACCGGGCGACCCTCGATCTGCTCGGGAGCGATGTAGTCGAGGGTGCCCATGAAGGTGCCCGACTGGGTCAGGCCCGACTGCGAGCCGCGATGCTTCGACAGCCCGAAGTCGGTCAGGTAGGCATGGTCCGCCCGCTCCACGCCCTTGCCCGAGGCGATGAGGACGTTGGCCGGCTTGACGTCACGGTGGACGAGCCCGGCCTCGTTCGCGGCGTCGAGGGCGCTGGCGACCTGGGCCAGCAGTTGGACCGCCTCGCGCGGCTCGAGCGAGCCCGAGCGCAGGCGCGTCTCGAGGTCCGTGCCCTCGACGTAGCGCATGGCCAGGAAAAAGGCGCCGGCCTCCTCACCCGCCTCGTAGATCGGGATGATGTTGGGGTGGTCGATGGCCGCGGCCATCTGCGACTCGCGGACGAAGCGGGCCCGGAACGCCTCGTCATCGAGGAGGTCCGGGGCGAGCACTTTCAACGCGACTTTCCGCCCCAGGCGCGTCTGTTCGGCGCGGTAGACGACGCCCATGCCTCCACGGCCGATGACGGCCTCGATCCGATAAGGGCCGAGGTCGGTGCCGAGGCGGGAGTCCGGACGAATGGTCACGGTGCGATGAATCTGGCGTTCTGTGTGAACCAGTCGTACAACGCAGCGGAATCGCCCCGTTGGTTGGTCGCCCTGACGAGGATCGCGCGATCTTTGTAGGACCAATAGAGGGTGGCGTCTCCGGTCGTCGTGTCGCGATAGCAGGCTATCGCGCCCACATCCGCTCCGCCCACCTCCCAGCGGCCGCCCGCTTGGGGTGACGTGGCGCAATCCCCGGGCTTGAGGCCACGGCGGTCTTCGACGAAGGAGACAGCCTCGTCGATGGCCCCGCCGCCTCCGTGGCCCGGGGCAAACCGGCGAATGACCACCTCGTTGGCTCCCGTCGTGATGTCCAGTGGGCAGAAGAGGCTCGCGAGCGGTTTCCCGGTTGGCTGGGAAAAACCACCGGAGCTGCCGAACTCGACCGAGTTGTATGGGCCACGCGTGCACGCTTCGGCAAGGTCTGACGGCAGGACCCCTAGCAGCGCCGCTTCGGCCGCGTTCGGGTAGACGTCCTCGGTGGGGCTCGCGCCGGGGCTGTTCGGGGCGCCGGCCGCCTCGGTCGGGCTGGGCGATGGGGTCGCGCCCGGTCCGAAGGCTCCGACTCCGAGAAGGACGCCCGCGGCCACGATGATCAGAAGGGCCCCGGCCCGGATGGCCAGGGGCATGCGACGTGAGCGTCGCGATCCCGCCACCGGGATCGGCTGCGGCGCCGTCGCCGAGATGTCCAGCGCGCCGCGCAGATCGGCGACGAAGGCCACGCAGCTCGCGTAGCGATCGTCCGGCGCTTTGGCCATCCCGCGGGCGAGGACCGCATCGACGCGGCTTGGCAGCTCGGGTCGGAGCTCCTGCGCGGAGGGCGGAGCATCGCGCAGTTGGGCCATCGCCACCGCGATGTCCGACTCCCGTTCGAACGGGACCTGACCCGTAAGGCACTCGAAGGCCACGCAGGCGAGCGAGTACTGGTCGGCGCGGCCGTCGACCTCGCGGCCCTCGACCTGCTCCGGCGCGATGTAGGCCAGGGTCCCGGCGAAGGCACCGACCGCCGTCAGGCTCGACTCCGAGCCACCGCGCTTGGTCAGGCCGAAGTCCGTGAGGTAGACGTGATCGCCGCCGTCGGCGCTCGAGCCGGGCGCGATCAGGACGTTGGCCGGTTTGACATCCCGATGGATGAGCCCGCGGGTATGGGCGGCATCGAGGGCGGCGGCAACCTGCGCAAGGACCTGGATCGCCTGCCTGGGCTCGAGCGGCCCGGCGCCGAGTCGACTGGCGAGGTCGGCGCCCTCGACCAGGCGCATGGCGATGAAGAGCACGCCGTCGGCTTCATCCGCCTCGTAGATGGGGAGGATGTTCGGGTGATCGATGGCCGCCGCCATCTGCGACTCGCGGATGAAGCGCGCACGGAGGCGCGCGTCGTCGCTGTACTCGGGGGCGACGATCTTCAGCGCGACCTTGCGCCCCAGCCGACCATGCGTGGCCAGGTACACGACGCCCATGCCACCCCGGCCGATGACGGCCTCGATCCGATAGGGACCGAGCTCGGTGCCCAGGCGGGAGTCGGGACGGCCGGTCATGGGGAGATGAACCGGGCGACCTGCTGGAAGTAGGCATACAGAGCGGCCGAGTCGCCTCGCTGGTTCGTTGCCTTGACCAGGATGTTGTCGTCCTTGTACGACCAGTAGAGGATGGCGTCGCCGGTCTGCCCATCGATGAAGCACGCCATGCCGCCGGCATCGACCCCATTCACCTGCCAGCGCCCGCCCGCCCGTGTTGAGGTGGCGCAGTCCCCGACCTTCAACTGCCGGCCCCTCTCGATGGCGGAGATGGCGGCATCTGTCGTGAAGGCGATGCTTCCGACCAGGCCCACGGCCTTGAAGCGTCGGACTACGACCTCATTCGCGCCCGAAGTGATCGGCAGCAAACACGTCAGACTCGACAGCGGAGTCGCACCACCCTGATCGGCTTCGACGTGGTTGTACGGGCCGCGCTCGCACGTGTCTCCGAGGCCTGCGGGGAGCGCAGCGAGCAGCGCTGCCTCCGCGCCGTTGGGGAATGCGTCGAGCGTCGGGCTCGCGCCCGGCGTCGGCGAGGTACCGGCGATGTTGGTCGGACTGGGCGACGAACTCGCTCCGGGCCCCGCACCGCCGGCCACGAGCCAGATGCCCCCGGCGACGAGGATGATGGCGGCCACGGCGACCGTGCCGAGGACGATGCGCCGTCGCGTCGTCGACCCCGACGACCAGGCTCGTGGCTGCGTCGCAGTCACCCCGAGAGCCGCCCGCAGGTCGTCGACGAAGGCCTTGCAGTCGGGGTAGCGGTCGTCGGGCTTCTTCGCCAGGCCCCGCGCGATGACCGCGTCGACCACCGCCGGGATCTCGATGCGACGTTCATGGAGGGACGGCGGGGCATCCCGGAGATGCGCATTGATGATCGCGACGTCGGAGTCGCGCGGGAAGGGCGGCTGGCCCGTGAGACATCCCACCGCGATGGCTGCGAGGGCGTACTGATCCACGCGCCCATCCACGGGCTTGCCCTCGATCTGCTCTGGCGCGATGTACTCGAGGGTGCCCAGGAACGAGCCGGTGCGCGTGAGGCCGGTCTCCGAGCCTCGGTGCTTGGTCAGCCCGAAGTCCGTGAGATAGGCGTGGTCGGCGCGATCGACGCCCTTGCCCGAGGCGATGAGGACGTTGGCCGGCTTCACGTCCCGATGGACGAGCCCGGCCTCGTTGGCGGCGTCGAGCGCGGAGGCCACCTGCGCCAGGAGATGGACGACTTCCCTCGGCTCCAGGGGGCCCGAGCGGAGCCGGGTCTCGAGATCGATGCCGTCCACGTAGCGCATGGCGAGGTAATACGTGCCCTCGATCTCGCCCGCGTCGTAGATGGGGATGATGTTGGGATGGTCGATGGCCGCCGCCAGCTTCGACTCCCGCAGGAAGCGGGCCCGGAAAGCCTCGTCCTCCGCGTAGTCGGGCGAGAGGAGCTTGAGCGCGACACGGCGGTCGAGCCCGGTGTGCGTGGCCAGGTAGACGACGCCCATGCCGCCACGGCCGATGACGGCCTCGATGCGATAGGGACCAAGCTCGGTGCCGAGACGGGGGTCGGGACGGCCGGTCATGGCGAGATGAACCGGGCCACGCTCTGGAAGTAGGCGTACAGGGCAGCCGAGTCGCCCTTTTGGTTCGTTGCCTTGACCAGGATGGCGTCGTCCTTGTACGACCAGTAGAGGATGGCGTCGCCGGTCTGCCCATCGATGAAGCAGGCCATGCCGCCGGCATCAACCCCACTCAGCTGCCAGCGCCCGCCCGCGCGCGCTGAGGTGGCACAGTCCCCGACCTTCAACTGCCGGCCCGTCTCGATTTCGGAGATGACACCCTCGATCGTGAACCCTCCGCCGGTCAGGCCGGGGTTCTTGAACCGGCGAACCACCACCTCGTTGGCCCCGGACTCGATCGCCAACACGCAGTTCAGGCTTGCGATCGGAGTCCCACTGCCAGCGTCCCCTTCGACCTGGTTGTACGGGCCGCGCTCGCACGCGTTCTTGAGGGCGTCAGGCAGCGCGGCGAGAAGCGCTGCCTCTGCGTCGTTCGGGAAGACGTCGAGCGTCGGGCTCAGGTTCGGGGTCGGCGAGGCACCGGCGAGTTCAGTCGGGCTCGGCGACGGCGTGGCCCCCGGACCCGAGGCGCCGGCGCCCAAGAGGTACCAGCCCGCGGCGAGCACGACGGCCGCCGCCACACCGGAGCCAACGAGAACCGCACGCCGCCGACCGGCCGAGAGCGGCGGTCGCGCCCGCTGCTGCGTGGCGGTGACCCCGAGCGCGTCGCGCAGCTCCGCGACGAACGCCCGGCAGTCGGGATAGCGGTCCTCGGGCTTCTTGGCCATGGCCCGGGCGATGACCGCGTCGGCGCCGATCGGCAGCTCGGCGCGGCGCTCGTGCAGCGACGGTGGCGCATCGCGCAGGTGGGCGTTGAGGATGGCCACGTCCGAGTCGCGGGGGAAGGGCGGTTGCCCGCTGAGGCAGGCCACGGCGATGGCCGCGAGGGCGTACTGGTCGGCCCGGCCGTCGGTGCCCTTGCCCTCGATCTGCTCGGGCGCGATGTACTCGAGCGTGCCCAGGAACGAGCCCGTGCGAGTGAGGCCCGTCTCCGAGCCGCGCTGCTTGGTCAGCCCGAAGTCGGTGAGGTAGACATGGTCATCGCGGTCCTGGCCCTGGCCCGAGGCGATGAGCAGGTTGGCCGGCTTGACGTCGCGGTGCACGAGCCCCGCCGCGTGCGCGGCATCGAGTGCCGAGGCGACCTGCCCGAGCAGGCGCACGGCCTCGTCGGAGGCGAGGGGGCCGGCGCGGAGTCGAGTCGCCAGGTCGATCCCGTCGACGTAGCGCATGGCGAGGAAGTAGGCGCCCTCGACCTCGCCGGCCTCGTAGATGGGGATGATGTTCGGGTGGTCGATCGCCGCGGCCATGCGCGACTCGCGCAGGAAGCGGGCGCGGAAGCCCTCGTCGTCGGCGTAGTCGGGTGCGAGCAGCTTGAGGGCGACCTTCCGCCGCAGCTCACGGTGTTCGGCGAGGTACACGACGCCCATGCCGCCGCGCCCGATGACGGCCTCGATGCGATAGGGACCAAGCTCGGAGCCGAGGCGCGGATCGGGTCGGGCGGTCATGGCGCGTGGACCCCCTAGGCCGTCAGGCTGCGAACATCGATGACGATGACCGTGACATTGTCGGCCCCGCCCGCGGCGTTGGCCAGCCCGACGAGACGCTCTGCGGTCCCCTGCGCGTCGGCGTCGGCGCCAAGGACGTCCGCGATCTCGCCGTCGTCGAGCTCGTTGGTCAGGCCGTCCGAGCAGAGCAGGAGGCGATCACCGGCGTCGAGCACGGCCTCCACGGTGTCGACATCGAGGTCCGGCACGTGGCCGAGGGCGCGCAGGATGACGTTGCGTCGCGGGTGGTGGGCCGCCTCCTCCGGCGACAGGTAGCCCTCGCGCACCAGCTCGGCGACGACGCTGTGGTCCGCGGTCAGCTGGGTGAGCGTGCCGGCCCGCGACAGGTACGCGCGCGAGTCCCCGACGTGGGCGATGCGTGCGACACGCCCCCGCACGAGGGCGGCCGTGCAGGTCGTGGCCATACCGCGCAGGGCGTCGTCCTCCCCGGCGGCGTCGAGGATGATGCGGTTCGCTTCGCGCAGCGAGGCGGCCAGTGCGTCGCCGTCCGCGGCGGCCAGCTCGGGCGCGCGCAGGGCGATGGTCGTGACGGCGAGCCGCGCCGCCACCTCGCCGCCACGGTGGCCGCCCATCCCGTCGGCCACGACGTAGAGCGGCGGCGCGACCGCGAAGGCGTCCTCGTTCGTGGGGCGGACACGTCCGCGGTCGGTGGCTCCGGCGGCGGTGATCGTGATGAGCTTCGTGCTCACCGGGTCGTCTCCGGTTGGGCGGCATCCACGAGCGTTGCGAGCCGCCGTCTGGCGCCTTCGAGCGAGACCGTGCTGCCCTTCCGCTCGAACGCCGCGATCGCCTTCTCCATCGCCGTCCTGGCCATGAGGCGCTCGCCGCGCGCCTCGTCCATCTCCGCGAGCACGAGGTACGCCTCGCCGCGCAGCTGGTACGAGTCGGTCTGGCCGGCCAGACGTGCCGCCTCGTCGGCCAGGCGGCGGGCGTCGTCCGACGCCTTCTGCCGTAGCAGTGCTCGGGCACGTGCCATCCGCCATGTGGCCTGTGCGCCCAGATCGTCAGGGGCGGCGGCGGCCTCCGCCACGCGGGTCGCCGTGACCGCCTCGTCCAGACGGCCGAGGCGGACGCGTGCCTCGCCCAGGAGCCCTGCTGCCGTGGCGAGATTGGCGCGCTCGCCCATCGCCTGGAGGTCGGCGACTGCGCCGGCGAGGTGCCGTTCCGCCGTCTCGGCGTCGTCGACGAGGAGCGCCGCGACGCCGGCCGTGATAGCGCCCTCCGCGGCATCGAGGCGCAGGCCCATCTCCTCGCAGAGGCGCCGGTGCTCCTCGAGGTGGCCGTGCGCGGCCTCGGTCTCGCCCGCCATCGCCTCCAGACCAGCCAGGGCGAGCAGCACGGCCCGCTCGACCGTCCGGTTGCCGGCGGCCTCGGCGCGGATGCGGCGACAGCGCTCGATCGCCTCGGGCACGGGGGTCGGGCCGAGCAGGGCGGGGTGGCGAGGAGCCCGAGACTGCGGGCCTCCTCGCGCGCGTCGCCCGCGGCACGGGCGTGCTCGATCGCCCGCTCCAGCTCCTGCTCCATGCCGCGGACGTCGCGCCGCGTCCGGAAGACCATGGCCAGTCGGCGGCGGGCCTTGGCCAAGCCGAGCTGGTCCCCGCGGGCCTCGAAGAGCGGGATCAGGCGCTCGACCTCGCGCTGTGTCGCCTCCGAGACGCCTGCGGGATCGGTGAAGAAGAAGAGGTGCAGGCGGGTCAGCGACGTGTAGCTCTGGTCTTCGTCGCCCGCCGACTCGGCCGCCTTCGCCGCGCCCTCGAAGACGGAGGCCGCCCGTTGGAACTCGCCCTGCTCGGTGAGCGCCGAGCCGAGTGCGGCCAGGATGCCCGCCCTCCCAGCTGCCTCCGGAGGCAGCAGCGCCGTGGCCCGATCGAGCAGCCCGACGGCGGCCGGCAGGTCTCCGCGCGCGAGCGCTCGCCGGCCCGCCGCGGCCAGGTGGCCGGCCCCGCGGAGCGCGGCGTCTTCATACTCGCCATCCACGGGGCCCAGCTGTACCCGGTAGCCGTGGGCCTGCTCGAGGTGGTAGCCGACGATCTCCTGGTACTCGGCCAGGCGTCCCCCGGCCACCCCTTCCAGCCAGCCGGCCAGGCGGCGATGAAGGTCGGCGCGCACCTCCTTGGAGAGCCCGTCGTAGGCCGCGTCGCGGATCAGGAGGTGGCGGAAGCGGTAGCCGTCGTCGCCCAGCGTCGTCGTCCGGTCGGGCCGGATCAGCTCTCTGCGGATGAGCGCCGAGAGTCGTTCCCCGAGCGCGTCGCGTTGCTCCGCTGGCAGGAGCTCCGCGACGGCGCCGCGCCAGAAGACCTTGCCCACAACGGCGCCGCGCTCGACGATGGCGCGGTCGGCGGGCGCCAGGCGGTCCAGGCGGGCGGCGATGAGCGCCGAGATCGTGGGCGGGACGGTCACGCGGGCGAGGTCGCCGATGGGCGCCCAGCGTCCGTCGTCACCGCGCCGGAGGACGCCGTCGTCGATGAGCATGGAGACGAGCTCCTCGACGAACAGCGGGTTGCCCTCGGCGGCGTCGCTGATGCGGCGGCGGATGGCGGGGTCGAGGTCGGCTTGGCCGAGGAGCTGCTCGACGAGGCCCTCGCATTCGACCCCACTGAGCGGCTCGATGAGGATCGTCGTCGCGTTCAGCTTCCCACCGCCCCAGCCGGGGCGGGCGTCGAGGAGCTCGGGCCGGCTGAGGCCCAGCAGGAGGATCGGCGAATCGCGCGTCCAGTCGGCCGTGTGCTCGATCAGCTCGAGCAGCGTGGGCGCCGCCCAGTGGAGGTCGTCGATGACGATCACGAGGGGCCGCTCGCGCGCCAGGGCCTCGAGGAGCTTGCGCACGGCCCAGAACGTCTCCTCGACCGGCGCCTCCGCTTCGTCGAGGGAGAGCGTCTGCGAGATCCGCTCGGCGATGAGGTCGGCGTCCGGGTCCCCCTCGACCAGCGCGCGGAGCCTGGCCCGAGCGGTCGTCGGCGGATCGGCGGGCGCGATGCCCGCGGCGGCCCGGACGATCTCGCCGATCGGCCAGAACGTGATGTTCTGGCCGTAGGGGAGGCAACGTCCGCGGAGGATCGTCGCGTCGGCGGCCTCCTGCTCGAGGAAGGCCAGCACGAGGCGGCTCTTGCCGACGCCGGCCGAACCGAGGATGGTGAACAGCTGGCAGGCGCGGTCGGTCGCGACCCGCTCGAACGCCTGCGCCAGCAGGCGGAGCTCCCTGACACGGCCCACGAGCGGGGCGTCCATGCGGCGCTGGTGGGCCGGAGCGTCGGGGTCCACCGCGAGCAGGCGATGCGCCCGCACGGGGAGCGACTTGCCCTTGAGGTCGAGCTCGCCCGCGGGTTGCGCATCGATCGCGTCGCGCACGAGGCGGAACGTGGCGTCGCCGAGCAGGATCTCGCCGG
>JBGPMJ010000027.1:0-13671 GCA_041486935.1 Candidatus Limnocylindria bacterium
ACGGTGTCGCTGACGAGCACCTCACCCGACTTTGCCAGGGCGCAGATCCGCGCCGCGATGTTGACGGCCGAGCCCACGAACCCGTCCGGCGTCTCGACCGTCTCTCCGGCGTGGATGCCGATGCCCACGGGGATCGGCCGCTCGTCGGCATCGCTCGCGCCCGCGGCGGCGGCTGCGACGATCGCCAGGCCGCACAGGACGGCCTGGCTGACCGCCGGGAATACAATGTAGAAGCTGTCGCCCTCGGTCTTGATCTCGGCGCCATCGTGCTTGGCGACGGCGCCTCGGACGAGCGTCCGGTAACGGACCAGGAGGGAGGCGGCGACCGCGGCGCCGTGCTCCTCGACGTAGCGCGTGTACTCGCGCAGGTCGGCGAACAAGAAGCCGCGCGTCAGCGAACCGGCCGCCTGCGCAGGGGCCGGCGCGTCCACCTGGGGCCCGCCGGATTCGGGATCGGCCATGGTGTCCGGCATTATCGGCCCTCCACGTCTGCCGAGACAAGTCTCCACGATGGTTACTCTTTCGAACGCGTGTTCACATCACCCACCGGACCTGCTAGACTCGGCGCCGATGGACGAGCAAGGACGCGTCGTGGGCTCGGCGGCCCTGGCCGTGGAAGAGGCGGTCGTCGAGACGAGCCTGCGGCCGCGCATCCTGGCCGAGTACATCGGGCAGGAGAAGGTCAAGGCGAACCTGCGCATCCTGCTCGAGGCGGCCCGGCAGCGAGGGGAGGCGGCCGACCACATCCTCCTCTTCGGTCCTCCCGGCCTGGGCAAGACGACGTTGGCCAACATCGTGGCCCGCGAGCTGGGCGTGTCGATCCACACCACCAGCGGACCGGCCATCGAGCGCCCCGGCGACCTCGCGGCGATCCTCACCAACCTTGATGAGCGCGACGTCCTCTTCATCGATGAGATCCATCGCCTGAACCACGCCGTGGAGGAGATCCTCTACCCGGCCATGGAGGACTTCGCCATCGACGTGATGATCGGCAAGGGACCGAGCGCGCGCTCGCTTCGCCTGAACATCAAGCCCTTCACCGTCGTCGGCGCGACGACGCGCGCGGGGCGCATCAGCTCCCCGTTGCGCGACCGCTTCGGCGCGGTGCACCGGCTCGACTACTACGAGACGGGCGAGCTGGCGACGATCGTGCAGCGCTCGGCGGGGATCCTCGGCGTGTCCATCGACCACGAGGCGGTGGAGGTCCTGGCGCGTCGGGGGAGGGGCACGCCGCGCATCGTCAACCGCCTGTTGAAGCGCGTGCGCGACTTCGCCCAGGTGAAGTCGGACGGGCGGATCTCCGCACGCGAGGCGGACGCGGCCATGCTGGCCATGGACATCGACGACGAGGGCCTCGACACGACCGACCGGCGCCTCCTCGCGGCCATCGTCCAGAAGTTCGCCTCCGGCCCGGTCGGCGGCGCCGCCGTGGCCGCCATCCTGGGCGAGGAGGTCGAGACGATCGAGGACGTCTACGAGCCCTACCTGCTCCAGCTCGGCTTCCTCGATCGCACGCCTCAGGGCCGCGTGGCCACGGAGCGTGCGCGCGAGCACCTGCGCAAGCTTGGCTACGACGTGCCGCCGCCGCGCCGGCAGGAGCGGGTCGACAGCGGCCTGTGGGACGGCGTGACGACCGAAGGGGCGCCGCCCGAGTGACCGCCGCGCCGCCCACGGATGGCCTGGCGCTCGCCACGCGCGGCCTGCACAAGCGCTACGGCTCGCGCGTCGCGCTGGCCGGGCTGGACCTGTCGGTGCCGAGCGGCGTGGTCTACGGCTTCCTCGGCCCGAACGGCGCCGGCAAGACGACCACGATGCGGCTGCTCACCGGCCTCATCCACCCCGACGCGGGCAGCATCGAGGTCCTCGGGCGGCCCTTCGGGCGGCGTGACCGCCACCGGCTCTTCGAGGTCGGGGCGATCATCGAAGCGCCCGCCTTCTATCCCTACCTCTCTGGGCGCGAGAACCTGCGGGCGCTCGCCGCCACCGGCGCACCCACGCCGCGCCGCCGGATCGAGGAGCTCCTGGAGTTGGTCGGCCTGCGCGACCGGGCCGGCGACAAGGTCTCGGGCTACTCGCTGGGCATGAAGCAGCGGCTGGGGATCGCGGCGGCGCTCCTCAGCGATCCGAGGCTCCTCCTGCTCGACGAGCCCGCCAACGGCCTCGATCCGGCGGGCATCGTGGCCATGCGCGACACGCTGCGCCACCTCGCCTCGACGGGCAAGACCGTCTTCATCTCCAGCCACATCCTGGCCGAGATCCAGCAGCTGGCAGACCAGGCCGGCATCATCGCCGCCGGTCGCCTGGTGCGAGAGGGGTCGATCCAGGCGCTCCTCGCGAGCCAGGGTCTGGTACGAGTCCGCGTCGCCGCGGAGGAGGCCGGCCGGGCGGCAGCGATCCTGGAGGCGTTCGCCGGCCCGGGCAGCGTCAGCGCCTCGCCCGGAGAGGACGGCTGGCTCACCGTGCGCATGGACCACGGCCGTGCCGCGGCAGCCAACCGCGCCCTCGCGGAAACCGGCATCTACGCCTCGGCCCTCGAATCGGGCAACGACCTCGAGTCGATCTTCCTTCAGCTGACCGGCGGTGAGCCGTCGCCCGGCGGGGAAGGCACGTTCACCCGCATGCCGGACGTGGATGGCCCGGGTCCGACCGGTCCCGGGAGTGGGGCATGAGGCTGTTCGGTTCGGGCCTGCGCAAGCTCGTACGGCGGCCGGCGACGTGGGTCACGCTGGGCCTGCTGATCGGCCTCCTGGGACTCATCCTCGTCGCGGTCGGCGCGACCGCGAACGACCGGCGGGCGGACGCCGAGGGCGGGAACGCGCTGCTCCTGCTCACCTTCCCGCTGGCCTACGGCTTCGTGCTCGGCTTCATCCTCGGGCTGGGTGGCCTGTTCGCGGTCATATACGGCGCCGCCGTGGCCGGTTCGGAGTGGGGCTGGGGCACGCTCAAGAACGCCGTCGCGCGCGGAGAGAGCCGCAGCCGATACGTCGTCGCCACCTTCGCCAGCGTGGCCCTGCTGGCCGGCATCGGGCTGCTCATCGCGTTCGCGGCCGGCGTGGCCCTGGCCGTCGTGGGGGCGAACCTCGCCGGCGTCTCCACGGCGGGTCTCGACGACGCCGCGACGCTGCGCACCCTGCCCGAGAACCTCGCCCGCGGCTGGCTGGCCATCGTCGAGGAGGGGGCCATCGGCTTCGCCATCGCGACGGTCGCCCGCAGCCAGCTGGCCGGGATCGGGGCCGGCATCGCCTTCTTCTTCGGCGAGCAGTTCGCCGGGATCTTCCTGCCCGACATCGTCAAGTACCTGCCGTTCGACGCCGCCACCGCCATGGTCGCGGGCGGTCTGCCCGGGAGCTTCGGGAACCGAGGGGGCGGGCCCTCGCTCGACTCGGGCAGCGCACTGGTCGTCGTCGTCGCCTGGCTGGTGGGCTCGATCGCCGTGGCGGCGCTCTTCACCGAACGCGCTGAGATCACCGGATGACGACGATGCCCGCACCGGCCGGCGCCGCAGACTCCGGGATGCCCGGTCGGCCCGTCCGCTTCGAGGTCCTGCGACCGGCCCCCAGCGACGGCTCGACCCGTGCCCGATCGGGGCGCCTCGACACGCCCCACGGATCGGTCGACACGCCGACCTTCATGCCGGTCGGCACCAACGCCACCGTGAAGTCGCTCGACCCCGACGACCTCGAAGAGATCGGCGCCCGGATCATCCTGGCCAACACGTACCACCTCTACCTCCGCCCCGGCCACGAGCGCATCGCCCGCCTCGGCGGACTGCACCGCTTCATGGGCTGGGACCGGCCCATCCTCACCGACTCGGGTGGCTTCCAGGTCGTGAGCCTGGGCGACCTGCGCGTCATCGACGACGAGGGGGTCACCTTCCGCAGCCACCTCGATGGCTCGACACACCGCTTCACGCCGGAGCACTCGATCGGCGTCCAGGAGGCCCTGGGCCCCGACATCGCCGTCGCTCTCGATCAACCGGTGCCGCCGCACGCCTCCACGCGCGCCCAGGTCCAGGAGGCGACCGAGCGTACGCAGCGCTGGGCCGAGCGCTCGCTGCGCACCCACACGCGGGCTGACCAGGCGCTCTTCGGCATCATCCAGGGCGGCCTGGAGGCCGACCTGCGGGCGGCCTCGACGCGATTCACCGCCGCGCTGCCCTTCGACGGCCTGTGCATCGGCGGGCTCGCCGGCGACGAGACCGCGGCCCAGCGCGGCGAGGCCCTCGACGTCGTCGTGGCGCTCCTGGCCGACGATCCGCGGCCGCGCTACCTCATGGGTCTCGGCTCGCCGCTGGACATGCTCGACGCCGTCCATCGGGGCGTGGACCTCTTCGACTCGGTGCTGCCGGCCCGCGTGGCCCGCAACGGCACGCTATGGGTGCCGGAAGGCCGGCTGAACCTGCGCAACGCCCGCTTCCTCGACGACCCGGGCCCTGTCCAGGAGGGCTGCCGCTGCCGCCTCTGCCGCCACCATTCACGGGCCTACCTGGCGCACCTCTTCCGCGCCGATGAGCTGCTGGCCTACCGGCTGGCGACTTGTCACAACCTGACCTACTGCCTAGACTTCATGGCGCGCGTCCGGCAGGCGATCGCCACCGGGACGCTCCCCGACCTCGTGAGCGAGACGTCGGCGGGCCGTGTCCAGAAGCACCCTTCCGACGCTCCGTCGAGTGACAGACAAGCTGGCGCTGAGGGAGGGTGAAGTCGTCGTAGATCCCCGCCGTCCACCATGACGGCGGCGTGGAGGTGGTGATCGGATGGCATCGAAGGATCGACCCCACCGCGAGATGAAGAAGAAGCCGAAGGACGCGGCCGCGAAGCCGAAGCTCCAGTCCCTCTCCGACGCTCCGACCCCGCAGGCGGAGCTGATCCGCCCCAAGCGCAAGCCGCGCTGGGAGGAACCGGAGGCGAGCGAGTAACAGGCCCACGACCCGGCCCTCGGTCCAGCCCAGGAGGAGAACCCAGGCGATGACGATCACGGGGGCCGGCATCACGACCGGCGGCGAGAGGAACGGCGTGGAGAAGACGAACGAGCGGGCCGCCGGCGAGCGGAGCCGCGCCGTGGATGCGGCGATCCTGGCCATCGAGAAGCAGTTCGGGCGCGGCTCGATCATGAAGCTCGGTTCGGCCGAGCGGCAGCAGGTGGACGTCATCCCCACGGGCTCCATCGCGCTCGACCTCGCGCTCGGCGTGGGCGGCATCCCGCGCGGTCGGATGACGGAGATCTTCGGCCCCGAGTCGTCGGGCAAGACGACGCTCTGCCAGCACATCCTGGCCGAGGCGCAGCGGCGCGGCGGCGTGGTCGCCTTCATCGACGTCGAGCACGCGCTCGACCCGGGCTACGCGCGCGCCTGCGGCGTCAACGTCGACGAGCTCCTCGTCAGCCAGCCCGACACCGGTGAGCAGGCCCTCGAGATCACCGAGACGCTCATCCGCTCCGGCGGCGTGGATTGCGTGGTCCTCGACTCCGTGGCGGCGCTCGTGCCACGCGCCGAGATCGAGGGCGAGATGGGCGACTCGTTCATGGGCATCCAGGCCCGCCTGATGAGCCAGGCCCTGCGCAAGCTGGCCGGTGCGGTCAGCCGCTCGAACACCGCGCTCATCTTCACCAACCAGCTGCGCGAGAAGATCGGCGTCATGTTCGGCAACCCGGAAATCACACCCGGCGGCCGCGCCCTGAAGTTCTACGCCAGCGTGCGCCTCGACATCCGCCGCATCGAGACGATCAAGGCCGGCACGGACGCGGTGGGCAACCGCGTGCGCGTGAAGGTCGTCAAGAACAAGGTCGCCTCGCCCTTCCGCGTGGCCGAGTTCGACGTCATGTACGGCGAGGGCATTTCGAAAGAGGGCGGCCTGCTGGACGTGGGCGTGGCCACGGACGTGGTCACCAAGGCCGGCGCCTGGTTCACCTACGGCGAGACGCGCCTGGGCCAGGGGCGCGAGGCATCCAAGGAGTTCCTCAAGCAGAACCGCGACGTGGCCGAGCGACTCGAGGGCGAGATCCGCGCCCGGGTGGCCACGATCGCGCTTCCGGTGGAGGGCATCACCGAGGCCGAATGACCGGTCGCGCCCGGCGCGTCGACCCCGTCGAGCGGCGGGCGCGGCGCGGCACCGTCGAGGACCCTGCGATCGTCATGGAGGCGGCCGCGGCGTTCCTCGCCGTCCGGCCGCGTTCCGTGGCCGAGGTGGGCCGCCGGCTGCGCCATCTCGGCTACCGCGGGGATCTCGCCGAGGGCGTGGTGGTGCGCCTCGTGGAGATGGGCTACCTCGACGACGAGGCCTTCGCCCGTGCCTGGGTGGAGAGCCGCGATCGTGCGCGCCCGCGCGGGGCGGGTGCCCTGCGACGCGAGCTGTCTCTGAAGGGCGTGGAGCGGCCCGTGGTCGATGCCGTGCTCGACGAGCGCGACCATGCTGCCCAGGAGGCGCGTGGTGGCGCCAACGACGGAGCCGCCACACCCGACGAGGTGGCTGCAGACCGGCTCCTGACACGCAAAGCCTCGGTGCTCGGTCGCGAGACCGACCCGGGAAAGCGCCGCCAGAAGGCCTACGCGCTCCTGGCGCGCCACGGCTTCTCGCCGGACGTCATCGCTGCCGCCCTGGGCCGCGAGGCCGTCAGCGGAGACGAGGACGCGTGATCAGGTAGAGGCTCACGGCGACGTTTGACGCCCGCCAGCGCGCGGGCGTAGGCTTCGCCGCAGAACCGAAGTTCGCGTCAGCCCCGGGACAACGATCGGGACGCCCGATCAGCGCGCCGGGGGTGGCGAGCCCTTGCAGTCGGCGCGCCGGCCCCACGGAGCGCCGCCGGTGCCGACGTCCCATGGCACCGCCTGACGACTTGAATGACCGCCAGCCCGCGCGCTGGACGGGAGGGAGCTATGGACGCCATCGTCCTGGCGTTGGGCATCGTCATCGCCCTCGCCTCGGGCATCGTGCTGGGCTACATCGCCCGCGGAGTCTGGGCCGGTCAGGCCGTCAAGAACGCGCAGGAGAAGGCCGGGCGCATCCTCGCCGAGGCGCGTGAGCAGCAGAAGGACCTGATCCTCAAGGCCAAGGACGAGCAGTTCAAGCTGCAGCGTCAGGGCGAAGAGGAAGCCCGCACGAAGCGCGCCGAGCTGGCGACGCTCGAGACACGCCTCCTCCAGCGCGACGCCCAGCTCGACGAACGCTCGGACATCCTCGAGCAGCGCGACCGCAAGCTCATCGACCGCGAGCGCGAGCTCGAGGCCAGCCGCGACGAACTCTCCCGGGCGAAGCAGGAGCAGATCGCGGCCTTGGAGCGGGTCAGCCAGATGAGTCGCGAGGAGGCCAAGGCGCAGCTCCTCGAAGCGGTCCGGGCAGAGGCTGAGAATGATGCGGTGCGCATCGCCCGCGCCATCGAGCGCAAGGCCCGCGACGAGGCGGAGGACAAGGCGCGCGACGTCGTGGTCACGGCCATCCAGCGCGTCATGGCCGACCACACGGCCGAGATGACCGTGACCGTGGTGCCGCTGCCCTCGGACGAGATGAAGGGCCGCATCATCGGCCGTGAGGGGCGCAACATCCGCGCCCTGGAGCAGGCCACCGGCATCGACCTGATCATCGACGACACGCCCGAGTCCGTCGTCATCAGCGGCTTCGACCCGGTCCGCCGGGAGATCGCCCGCCTCGCCCTGACCAAGCTCATCCAGGACGGGCGCATCCATCCTGGACGCATCGAGGAGGTCGTGGCCAAGGCGCGCGCCGAGGTCGATCTGGTCATGCGCCAGGCCGGTGAGTCGGCGGCCTACGACTCCGGCGTGCCGGGCCTGCCGCCGGAGATCATCAAGCTCCTCGGGCGGCTCAAGTACCGCACGAGCTACGGGCAGAACGTCCTCCAGCACTCCATCGAGACGAGCCGACTGGGGGCCGTCATCGCGGCCGAGGTGGGCGCGGACATCCAGATCGCGAAGATGGGCGGGCTGCTGCACGACATCGGCAAGGCCGTGGACCACGAGGTGGAAGGGCCCCATGCGACGATCGGCGGCCAGATCGCGCAGCGCCACAACCTGCCCGCGAAGGTCGTGAACGCCATCGCGGCGCACCACCAGGAGGTCGAATACGCCTGCGTCGAGGCGCCCATCGTCCAGATCGCCGACGCCATCAGCGCCAGCCGGCCGGGCGCCCGGGGCGAATCGATGGACACCTATGTCAAGCGCCTCGAGGACCTGCAAGCCATCGCCAACAGCTTCGAGGGCGTGGAGAAGTCGTTCGCTGTGCAGGCCGGTCGAGAGGTGCGTATCCTCGTCCGGCCCGAAGAGATCGACGACCTGGCCTCGATGCGCCTGGCGCGCGACATCGTGCGCAAGATCGAAGAGTCGTTGACCTATCCCGGCCAGATCAAGGTGACGGTCATCCGCGAGACGCGGGCCGTGGAGTACGCCAAGTAGGCGCCGCCCTGCGTCACGCGAGTGAGGTCCAGGCGGCCGACCGCCTGGCCCCGGCGCCCGCCCGCCCCGGGGCGGGCATCCTGCGCGTGCTGATGGTCGGCGACCTCATCGGCAAACCGGGCCGGGTCACCGCCGAGCGCGTCATCCCCGGGTTGCGCGAGGAGCGCGGCATCGACTTCGTGACCGCCAACGGCGAGAACGTGGCCGGCGGTATGGGCCTCACGATCTCTACGGCGCAGGCCATCCTGGCCGGCGGCGTGGACGTCATCACGAGCGGCAACCACATCTGGGACAAGCGCGAGATCTACCCCGAGCTCGAGCGCGAGCCGCGCATCCTGCGCCCCCTGAACTACGGTGAACGTGGCGTGCCCGGCCGCGGCTGGGGCCTCTTCCACGCCGCGGATGGCTCCGAACTGGCGGTCATCAACGTCCAGGGCCGGACGTACATGCAGCCCATCGAAAACCCCTTCACGGTCATGGACACGCTGCTCGACGAGGCCGCCGACGAGCTTCCACCGGTGCGCCTTGTCGACTTCCACTGCGAACTGACGAGCGAGAAGAACGCCCTCGGCGTGTATCTCGACGGGCGGGTCAGCGTGGTCGCCGGCACGCACACGCACGTGCCTACGGCCGACGAGCGGATCCTGCGACGCGGCACGGCCTACCAGTCCGACATCGGCATGACCGGGCCCGTCTGGAGCGTCATCGGTTTCGACCCGGCCACCGTCCTGCCGCGCTTCATCAACGCGCTTCCCACGCGCTTCGAGGTAGGGGATGGGCCGGTCGTCTTCAACGCGCTCCTCGTCGACGTGGAAGCCACGACCGGGCGCGCCGTGGCGGTGGAGCGCATCGCCCGCATCGTCGAGGGCTGATCCTGGACGCGTCCCGCTCGCGCATCGACCTGCACACCCATTCGAGCCGCTCGGACGGGGTCCAGGCGCCGGCCGATCTGTACCGCGCCATGGCGGCGGCCAGCCTGCACCTCGTGGCGCTCACCGACCACGATGCGCTCGAGGGCGTGCGCGAGCTGCGCTCGGGGGGTGTCGGAGCCGCGGCGACCGCTGCCGGCCCGGGGCTGATCGCGGGGGTGGAGATCAACGCCGTCGACGAGGCGGAGGACGCCGGGGAGGGTGAGCTGCACATCCTCGGCTACGGCATGGACCCCGACGACGCAACGTTCGAGGCCACACTCGCCCGGCAGCGTGCCGGCCGTGAGGTCCGCGTGCGTGAGACCCTCGACCGCCTTCGGGGGCTGGGGATGCCCGTGGACGACGCCTTTGCGACCGTGGTCGCCGCCGCCGACCCGGCGAGCCTGGGGCGGCCGCACGTTGCGCGGGCGCTCATCGCCACCGGGCACGCCGCCAGCGTGGAGGACGCCTTCGCGCGCATCCTCGGACGCGGCTGTCCCGCGTACATCCCGCGGCGCGGGCTCGACCCACGCCAGGCGATCACGGCCATCCGGGCGGCCGGCGGCCTGGCCGTCCTCGCCCACCTTCGCGAAGCGCCCCAACGCGTCGCGCTCGTCGACCGCCTGATCGGCTGGGGCCTGGGCGGGCTGGAGGTCCACTACGGCGGCATGGGCCGGCCGTACACGGCCGAGGAGACCGCGGCGCTGGCGGCCATCGCCCGGGAACGTGGACTCGTGGCCACGGGGGGCAGCGACTACCATGGCGACACGATGTCGTACGCCGACGCGATCGCCCGGACCGTCGTGCCCGATGAGGTCGAGGAGCCCTTCCTCGCCGCCCTCGAGGCCGCCCTGAGCCGCCGATGACCTTGCGCCAGCTGCCTATCGTCGATCCGGGACTTGCTGCCCGCCTCGCCCCGCCGCGCCGTCCGACGACCGCCCCCGAGGGCCTCGCCGAGTTCGCCACCGACGATGTCGCCCTGCCGCGCTTCCACGTCTGGACGCTGGGCTGCCAGATGAACCGCAGTGACTCGGAAGAGATGGCCGGCGCGTTGCTCGCCGCCGGCTGCGGTGAGGCGCCGACGCTCGAGGCGGCCGATCTGATCGTCATCAATACGTGTGCCATCCGCGAGGCGGCCGAGCAGAAGGTCATCGGCCGCATGGGCGCGCTGGAGCGCCTGAAGCAGGCCAACCCGGCGCTGCGGGTCGTCCTCACCGGCTGCGCCGTGCGCGCGGACAACGTGGCCGTCCTGCCGCGCCGCTACCCGGCCGTGGACCTGTTCCTGCGCCCCGACGAGGAGCCCGAGCTGGTCGAGCGGCTCGGGATCGCCAGCCCCACGGCGCCGGGCAGGCTTTCGGCGCCCGTGTACCACCGCGTGGGACGCTCCGTGGCGGCAGCTGCGGACCGCCTGACGGCCACCCGGGCCGCGGCAGTGGGGGAGGGGCTTGTCGCCCGCCACAGCCCGTTCCAGGCTTGGCTGCCGATCATCTACGGCTGCGACAAGACGTGCACCTACTGCATCGTCCCCTTCAGCCGCGGTCCCGAGCGCAGCCGGCCCTTCGACGACGTCATGGGCGAGGCGCGGGCGCTCGCCGCGGCCGGCTACCGCGAAGTGACGCTGCTCGGTCAGAACGTCAACTCGTACGGCCACGACCTTGCACCCGAGCCGCGCTTCAGCGGCGTGCGTGGCGAGCGGCGACTCGGCCGGCGGCTGGAGCTGCAGGGTCGGCCGGACATCGCCGCGCTGCTGCGCGCTATCGACGGACTGCGCACGGACGACGGCCGGCCGGCGATCCCGCGCCTGCGCTTCATCACCTCCCATCCCTGGGACCTCACCGACCGCCTGATCGACGCCATCGCAGCGTGCCCCTCGGTCTGCGAGCACCTCCACCTGCCGGTCCAGTCGGGCGACGACGCCGTGCTCCACCGCATGGGCCGCCAGTACTCGGTCGGGTCGTACCTGTCCCTCGTGGAGCGGCTGAGGGCCGCCATCCCCGGCATCAGCCTCACCACGGACGTCATCGTCGGCTTCTGCGGCGAGACCGAGCCTCAGTTCGAGCGCAGCCTGGAGCTGCTGCGGACGGTCCGCTACGACCAGGTCTTCGCGGCCGCGTTCTCGCCGCGACCCGGCACCCCGGCGGCGCGCCTGCCCGACGATGTCCCCGTGGCCGAGAAGCGCCGCCGGCTCAACGAGCTGCTCGCGCTCCAGGAGGGGATCGGGCTCGAGCGCAATCGCGCCTGGGTGGGGCGGACGATCGAGGTGCTGGTCGAGGGCGTGCAGGCCCCCCGCACGCACGACCACGACGGCGCGGTCGAGCCCCGCCCCACCGGTCCGCGGCTGACCGGGCGGAACCGCGAGAACCGGCTCGTCCACTTCTCCGGACCGGAGGAGCTCGTCGGCGGCCTCGTGCCCGTGGTGATCGAGCGGGCCGGTCCCTACGCGCTGGTCGGCCGGCTCGCCGGGTGACCGCCTTCCCGCCGCTCCTCGTCATTGCCGGCGGCACCGCCACCGGCAAGACGGGCCTCTCGCTGGCACTCGCCGAGGCGCTCGGCGACGTGGAGATCGTCTCCGCCGACTCGCGCCAGGTCTACCGCCACATGGACATCGGCACGGCCAAGGTCTCCGCGGCCGACCGGGCTCGCGTGCCCCATCACGGCTTAGACCTCGTCGACCCCGACGAGCTCTTCAGCGCGGCCGACTTCCAGCGCCACGCCTACAGCGTCCTGCCGGGGATCGCGGCGCGCGGTGACCTCGCCGTCATGGTCGGCGGCACGGGCCTCTACCTGCGCTCGGTGGCGCGCGGCGTGCCGCTCGACGAGGGGGCAGCCGACGCCGGCGTGCGTGCCGAGCTGGAGGCGCGCCTCGTGGCGGAGGGCCTCCCCGCCCTGGCCGATGAGCTGGAGCGCCTCGCGCCCACGCTGGCCGCCGCGACCCACCTGGCGAATCCCCGCCGCGTGGTACGCGCCCTCGAGCGTGCGCGGCTGGTCGGCGATCGCCTGCCCGAGCCGCCGCGCGGCTACCCCGCGCCGAGCCTCTGGATCGGCCTCCGCCTGCCCCGCGACGAACAGGACCGCCGCATCGGCGCGCGTGCCGCCGCCCAGTTCGCCGCTGGTCTCGTGGAGGAGGCCGTCGCCCTGCGCCGGCGCTTCGGCGTGCATCCCCGTGCCTTCAGCGCCTTCGGCTACTTCGAGGCGCTGGCCGTGGCCGACGGGGAGATCGACGTTGCCACGGCCATCGAGCGCGATGCGGGTCGCACCCGCCTGTACGCCCGACGCCAGGCGAGCTGGTTCCGCACCGAGCCGGGCATCCGCTGGATCGGCGCAGAGGCGGACCCCCAGCCCGTCGCGCTCGAGCTGGTGCGGTCCTGGTTGGATGGCTCCCCGCCGCATCACGACGCGGCCCGGAATCGCCCCGCGCCCTAAGCTAGCCACATGCCCTCCACCTCCATGATCGAGCTGGCCCCGCCCCAGGAGCGCGCCTTCCTCGTTGCCGTCGACACCGGCGACGATCCCGGCTGGTCGGCCGAGGACTCACTCGAGGAGCTGGCCGCGCTGGCCACTACGGCGGGGGCCGAGGTGGTCGGCGCCGAGTGGCAGAACCGCCGGCACGTCGACCCCAACTGGTACCTCGGCAAGGGCAAGGCCGAGGAGCTCGTACAGGCCAAGGGCGAGACGGGCTTCACGCTGCTCGTCGCGGACGACGAGCTGAAGCCGAACCAGCAGAAGGCGTTCGAGGAACTGCTGAAGGTCAAGGTGCTCGACCGCAGCGGCCTCATCCTCGACATCTTCGCCCAGCACGCTCAGACCCACGAGGGGCGCCTCCAGGTCGAGCTGGCCCAGCTCGAGTACCAGCTGCCCCGCCTGACGCGGCTGTGGACGCACCTCTCGCGCACCGGCGGCGGCATCGGGACCCGCGGCCCGGGCGAGACGCAGCTCGAGACCGACCGGCGCGTCATCCGTGACAAGATCCGCAAGCTGAAGGAGCGCGTCGAGGTCGTGCGACGTCAGCGCGAGACGACCGCCCGCTCGCGCGACCGCCGGCTCGTGCCCACCGTGGCCATCGTGGGCTACACGAATTCCGGCAAGTCCTCGATGCTCAATGCGCTCGTGGGGGCCGAAGCGGCGAAGGTCGAGGATCAGCTGTTCGCCACGCTCGACCCGACCAGCCGCGCGGTGAAGCTGGGCGACGGCCAGAGCGCCATCGTCACGGACACCGTCGGCTTCATCCACAAGCTCCCGCACCAGCTCGTGGACGCCTTCCGCGCCACGCTCGAAGAGGTCAACCGGGCCGACGTCCTGCTGGAGGTCGTCGACGCCTCCGACCGGCACCGGCAGGAGCACCGGACGACGGTGCAGGCC
>JBGPMJ010000028.1:0-13437 GCA_041486935.1 Candidatus Limnocylindria bacterium
AAGACCTTGAAATCCCACCTTGCCAGCCCGGTGTGCGGCACGGAGCCGTAATGGAGGACGGGGAACTTCTCGGTCACGTACTGGCCGGGCGGAACGCGGCGCTTCTGCTCGTCGCTGAGCTTGGCGCCGCCCATGAGTCGGTCCAACATCGGGCTGCGGGGTCCTTTCGCGGGTGCCATGCCGCCGCGCTCGGCGCGCGTCGGTTGGTGCGGCAAGTGTACGCAGCGGCCCCGGTCTGTCGATGACGGGGGCGTGACGAGTGCGCGGCGCGAGGTACGGCGGCTCACCGGGGTGCCGCGGGCCCGGGCTACGCCTCTTCGAGCGCGCGATCGATGGCGCGCAGGATGAAGCGCGAGGCCTCGGCGCTCTTGCCGCCGAGCTTCTGGCCCGCCTCCTGGTCGAGCGCGGCCATCAGGTCGCGCATGGCCTGGTCGATGAACGGCGTCCGGTGCAGCGAACCGTCGGCGAAGGCCGCCTCCAGCCGGTCCACGGCCCGGCGGGCGTTCTCCACCGCGTGGCCCTTCTCGACCAGGATGGCGCGGAACTCGGCGCGAGCGGCGTCGGCGGCGGGCCCACTACTCGCACTCACGGCACGAGCTCCGCTTCGCCGACGGCCGGCGCGGCGACCGCACCGACACGCCCCGCTCGCCACTCGTCGGCGAGGATGCCCATCTGCACCTCATCCCAGTGGCGGCCGTCGCGCCAGATCGCCTCGCGCAGCCGCCCTTCGACCTTGAAGCCGACCTTCTCGTAGGCGCGGATGGCGCGGCCGTTGAAGGCGAAGACGCTGAGCCCGATGCGGTGCAGGCCGAGCACGTCGAAGGCGTGGCCGATCATCAGCTCGGTCGCCTCCGTGCCCAGGCCGCGGTCCTGGGCGTCGGGCTCACCGATGGTGATGTGGAAGAGCGCCGTGCCGTTGTCCGGGTCGAGGTTGGAGAAGGTCGTGAGGCCCACGAGCCGGCCGCTCGGCCGCTGGTGGATGGCGTACGCGAAGGCGTCGCCGGCCAGCAGTCGCGTGCGGAAGAAGTGCTCGATCTCCTCGTAGGGCATCGGCCGCGTCTGGTAGCGCGAGAGCCGTGCCAGCTCGGGGTCGCGGTACCAGCGCACGACCGCGGCCAGGTTCTCGGGCACGTGCCGGCGCAGCGTCACCAGCCGGCCCTCGATGACCGGCGGATGCCAGCGGTCGCGGGCGAGCTCGGAGGCCATCGGAGCGCGATGCTATACCATCGCCCGGATGCGCCGCTGGAGCGAGACGGCCGAGCGCGTGGCGGCGACGAGCCGCACCTCGGAGAAGGTCGCCGTCCTCGCCACCTACCTCCGGACCCTCACGCCCGCCGAGCTGCCGCTGGCCGTCACCTACCTCTCCGGCCGACCCTTCCCGGAGCGCGACCCGCGCACGACGGGCCTGGGCTGGGCGGCCATCGCGGCCGCCGCGGAGGCCGACGCCGACGCCGAGGAGGGCGCCCTGGGGCGAGCGTACGACCGATCGTCGGACCTGGGGCAGGCCGTGCACGACGTCCTCGCGACGAGCCTCCGACGCCCCTCGGGCGAGCTGCCGGCGCTGACCGATGTGGATGCCGCGCTCGCCGAGATCGCGACAACGCGGGGCGCGGCGGAGAAGACGCGGATCTTCCGCACGCTGCTCTGGCGCTGCGATCCGCTCACCGCCAAGTACGTGGTCAAGACGCTCTCCGGCGACATGCGCATCGGCCTGCGCGAGGGGCACCTGGAGGCGGCCATCGCCGCTGCCTTCGGGCGCGATCCCGATGCCGTGAAGTGGGCGGGCATGCTCACCGGGGACCTCGGACAGACCGCGGAGCTGGCCCGCGACGATCGGCTCGCCACAGCCGAGCTGACGCTATTCCGGCCGCTGAAGTGCATGCTCGCCTCGCCGGCCGCCGACGCCGCCGAGGTGCTGCAGCGCCTCGGCACACCGGTCTGGGTGGAGGACAAGTACGACGGCATCCGCGCCCAGCTCCACCGCCGCGGGAGCGAGGCGCGCCTCTACAGCCGGGACCTCCATGACGTGAGCGGCCAGTTCCCCGAGGTGGTCGCGGCCGCCGCCCAGCTGAGCTGGGACGGCATCCTCGACGGCGAGCTGCTGGCCTGGAAGGCGGGCACGGCGCTCCCGTTCCAGCAGCTCCAGACACGCCTCGGGCGCAAGAAGCCACCCGCGGCCCTGCTCGCCCAGGTGCCCTGCATCTTCGTCGCCTTCGACGCGCTCGCGCTGAGTCCCGGCGACGGCCAGCCAGTCGAGCCCCTGCTGCGGCTGCCGCTGCGCGAGCGCCGTGCACATCTCGACGCTCTCGGGTTGGCTCGGACCACGGGCTTCGGCGTCTCGAACCTCCTCACCGCCGCCGGCGAGGAGGAGCTGGAGCGCCACTTCGCGGCGGCCAGGCAACGCGGCAACGAGGGCCTGATGGTCAAGGACCCGGAGAGCGGCTATTCGCCCGGTCGCCGCGGCTACGGCTGGCTGAAGCTGAAGCGGCCACTGGCGTCGCTCGACTGCATCGTGGTCGGCGTGGAAGTCGGCCACGGCAAGCGCCACAGCGTGCTGTCCGACTACACATTCGCCGTCCTCGACGACCGCGCCGACGCGACGAAGCCGCTGGCCACCATCGGCAAGGCCTACAGCGGGCTGACCGACGCGGAGCTGGCCGAGATGACGCGCTGGTTCGAGGCGCACACGCTGGAGCGCTTCGGGCGCTACCGGGTGGTGGAGCCGACGGTCGTGGTCGAGATCGCCTTCGACGTGATCATGCGGTCCGCCCGCCACGCCTCCGGCTTCGCGCTGCGCTTCCCGCGCATCGTCCGGCTGCGGCCCGACAAGCCGCCCTCCGAGATCGACCGCCTCTCCACCGTGGAGCGGATGCACGAGCAGCTGCAGGCCGGCGTCAGCTACCGGCTCGAGGCCGGCACGGGGTGACGGGCGTTTTGCGGTGCGCGCCGTCCACGACGAGCTAAAAGGGGGGCCGCACCCACTCCCCCGGGCGTCGCGCCGCAGGTATGCTAGCCGGCATGTTGGACCAGTTCGGCGTCGAGTCCTCGGCACACGTCACGCTGTTCACGGACAGCCATGTGGTGCGCGGCACACTGCGCACGCGCCAGCGGCGGCTGACCGACGTCCTGAACGCGACGGATGCGTCCTTCCTGGTCCTCGAGGAAGTCATCCTCGAGGACTTCGGCGCCCGGGCGACGATCGAGCGCGCCGACTACGCTCAGGTCAACCTGGCCACGATCCTGTTCGCCGTGGCGGAGGTGGGGGTCGAGGCGACCCCCGAGCTGCGCATGATGAAGGTGCCGGAACGCGCGCTGGTGAGCGTGCCCCCCTTCAAGATCGTGGGGCGCATCCACCTCCTGCCCGAACGCAACCTGCATCATGCGCTCAGCGACCTGGCCGGTCGCTTCCTGCCCGTGACCGACGCCACGTACTGGTCGGACAGCCTCGGCGAGGCGCGCACGCAGGCGCCCTTCCTGGCCGTCAACCACTCGCGCGCGCAGGTGCTGGCGCCCTACCGAGAGACCGACGTCTGGGCGGGCGTGACGATCGGGGCAGGCGCCGGAGCCGAGGCAGGCGCCGAGCCCGAGCGCGAAGCCGAGGCCGGCCAGTCCTAGCGATCGACCGGCAGGTCGAGCCGGCTGCCCCAGTCGGCCCAGCCGCTGTCGTAAAGAGCGACGTCCTCGTATCCCAGCAGCGCCAGGACGAAGGCCGCCTTCGCCGCACCGATGCCCGCGCCGTCGTAGAGGACGACGCGCCGCCCGCGCTGGACGCCGACCTCGACGTAGAGCCTGGACAATCGCTCGGGCGTTTCGAAGACCTGGCTGCCCGGTACCGTCAGCAGCGCCGCCGGCACGTTCACCGCGCCGGGGATGTGGCCGAGGCGCTTCGCGTTGCCCTCCTGGCCCCGGTACTCGGCCGGGCCGCGCGTGTCCACGAGCTCGACGTCCGGCGAGCCGAGGAGGGCGCGGACGTCGGGCGTCGATAGGCGCAGGCTCGAGGCGCTGCGGGGGGTGAAGACAGCCGGTTCGGGGGCGGGCGCGGCGGTCGAGGTCGGCCGCCCGCTGGCCACCCAGGCAGCCCAGCCGCCGTCGAGGACGCGCACGCCCTCGAAGCCGTAGCAGCGCAGGCTCCACCACACGCGGCTGGCATAGAGCGATGCGGTGTCGTCGTAGAGGATGGCCGTGGCGCCGTCGCCGACGCCCGCCCGGGACATCGCGGCCGCGAACTCGTCGGGGCCGGCGAGCTGGAAGGGGAGCGGATCATCGGCGTCGATGAGCTCGTGCGCCCAATCGAGGTGGACGGCGCCGGGGATGTGGCCCGCGGCGTGGACCTGGCGGCCCGTCCCGTCCACCCGGTAGCGGCAATCCACGACCCGCATACCCGGTCGCGAGAGGTGCTCGGCCAGCCAGTCGGGACTCGCCAGCAATTCCGGACGGGCGAAGGTCGCGGGCATCGCAGGCTATCATAGCCGCCCCATGGTCGCCCCCCTCCAGCCTGATCCGGAGAAGCTCGCCGCGATCCGCGCGGCGCTCCCGGCGACCGGGGCGGGCATCTACCTCAACACCGGCACATCGGGTCCGCTACCCGCCCCCACCGTCAGCGCCATGCGCGAGCTGGAGGACTGGGAGGAGCGGGTGGGGCGCGCCGACGCGGCCGGCTGGGACGCCTTCCTCGAGCGCATGGACGAGTGCCGGGGGGTGCTCGCCGCGCTCCTCTCTGCCGGCCCGGAGTCGATCGCGCTGACCCACTCCACGACCGACGGCATGAACATCGCCACGTGGGGCGTCGACTGGCGACCGGGCGACCGGGCCCTGACGACGAACGCCGAGCACCCCGGCCTGCTGGGGCCGCTGGTCGCCGTCCGCGAGCGCGCCGGCGTCGGCCTCGACATCGTGGACGTGGAGGGCGGCGGCGACCCGGCCCTCATCCTGGAACGGATCGCCGCGGCCATGACCCCGCGCACGCGCCTGGTCTCCCTCTCGCACGTGCTGTGGACGACGGGCGCGGTGCTGCCGGTGGTCGAGATCGGTCGCATCGCCCGCGCGCGCGGCGCCTGGTATGCGGTCGACGCGGCCCAGTCGGCGGGGGCGATCCCCGTGGACGCGGCCGCCATCGGCGCCGACTTCATCGCCTTCTCCGGCCAGAAGTGGCTGCTGGGGCCGGAGGGGACGGGCGGGCTGTGGGCGTCGCCGCGGGCCTCCGCGGAGGCGCTCCCGGTCACGGCCGGCTGGTTCAGCTTCGCGACGCTCGACGGGGAGGCCCGCGGGGACCGCTGGCCCGACGCACGTCGCTTCGAGGCCACGAACTACCACCGGCCTTCGACGGTCGGGCTGGCGCGCTCGGTGGGCTGGCTGGAGATGCACGTGGGCCTGGCCTGGGCGTTCGAGCGGGCGGGTCGCATGGCCCGCGCCGCGGCGGCTCGCCTGGCGGCCGTCCCCGGAGTGACGCTCCTGACGCCGCACGAGCGGATGGCCACCCTCGTCTCCTTCCGCGTCCGGGGCTGGACGCCGCTGGAGCTGCGCGAGGAGCTGGCGCGGCGTGTCTTCGCCATCACGGGCACGATCGCCGACGTGGACGCGCTGCGCATCTCGGTCGGTTTCTTCAACTCCGAGGACGAGCTTGAGCGTTTCGCCGAGGCGGTCGCCGAGCTGGCCCGCCACACGCCGGCCACCCTCCCCCGCCGGCCCGCGCTCGTGATCCTGCCCTCCGACGCGGCGCCTGGCGCCTGACGCGTGTCCCCCATCGATCCGACTGACGCCCGCGAGCGCTCGGAGCTGGAGGTTCGCTGGCGACAGGCGCGCAACGCGCCGCCGCCCATCGTGCGCGCCATCGTTGCCGACGTCGTCGTGGCGGTAGTGGGCGGGGTCGTGCTCCTGACCTGGGATCTCGCTTCGGACGGAGCGGGCCTGGGCGCCTTCGCGCTCTACATCGTCGTGGTCGTCGCTGCCGGGAGCCTGCTCACGTACCTCTGGGCGCCGCTGCCCAGCGGAGCCTCGGGTGAGCGGCGTCGCTCGCCGTGGGCCGCCATGCTCGGCATGTTCGCGGCCTTCCCCGTCGTCTACATCGTCCTCGTCGTCGCCTTCCAGGTGGTGCGGCCGCTGCTCTGACCGGCTGCGGACCCGGTCGTCTGGTCCTGCGCGCCTACGCAGCGGGACGTAGAAAAAGATGGTGCGAACAGAGGATGGCAGCGCGGCCTGTGCGGACGACACTGCGCGGCATGGATCCCACACGCTCCCTGCGCTCGACATGGACGGCGGGCGGCGCCTTCGCCCACCGGCTGCGGCGTGGCGGCACGGTCGAGGAGACGGCCAGCTCGATCTGTCGCGAGGCGGTGCGCGTGCCGGCCGTCGACGTCGCCGCCATCCTCCTCGCCGGCCCCACTGGCGCCGAGCGCCTGGCCGGCGCCGGCGCGATCGCGCAGTCGCCCGACCCGACGCGCCTGGCGAGCCTGCTTCCCGATCGGCTCCGGCGCACGGCCTGGTCGGTGCGCCGGATGACCTCCGACCCCGACGTGCTCGACGACCTGGGCCCGGGCATCGCCTGGGCGGGCCTCGCGCCGATCCGCGGCGACGGCCGGATCATCGCGACGATGGCGCTGGGCAGTCACACCGCGATCGGCACCGGCGCCCGGCGCGACGTGCTTTCGGCCGCGAGCGAGCTGGCCGGCATCGCCGAGCTGCTCGTGGGGCCGGACATCGTGGCGCACCAGGATCGCCACGAGCTGCGGCGCGTGTACGGCGAGATCATCGAGAGCGGGGCGTTCGAGCCGTGGTTCCAGCCGATCGTGGACCTCGACGAAGGGCGGTCGGTCGGGTTCGAGGCGCTGACGCGCTTCAGCGACGGCGTCGCCCCCGACGTCCGCTTCCGCGAGGCCGAGGCCATCGGCATCGGCATGGAACTCGAGCTGGCCTGCCTGCGCGCGGCCGTCAGCGCCGCCCGCGGCCTGCCCCGTGGCCCCTGGCTGAGCCTGAACGTGGCGCCGGACGTCGTCACGAGGTCACCCGACGAGCTGGCCGCCGTGCTCGCCGCGGCCGATCGAGCGCTGGTCATCGAGATCACGGAACACCGCGCCATCGACGACTTCGCGGCCTTCCGCGCGGGGGTGCTGCGCCTGCCGCTGGGCACCCGCATCGCGGTCGACGACGCCGGGGCGGGCTACGCCGGCTTGCGTCAGATCCTCGAGGTGCGGCCGCACATCGTCAAACTCGACATCGGCCTGGTGCGCGACCTCGGCGCCGACCTCGCTCGCCAGGCGATGGTGGTGGGCGTTCGCCATTTCGCGCTCAACGTCGGCTGCAACATCGTGGCCGAGGGCATCGAGACCGCCTCCGAGCTGTCTGCGCTGCGCAACCTCGGCGTCCGGTACGGCCAGGGGTACCTGCTCGGCCGCCCGGCGCCCGTCGGCCATTGGTCCGGCGAGCCCGGCCCCGACGTGCACCGTGCCGCCGATCCGGCCGCGCCCGGAAGCGGAGCGTCCGGCGAGCCGGTGGAGTCGCCCACCACGGCGGGCATCCATCGGCCGGCGACCATCCTCCTCGTGGACGACGAGCCCCTGGTGCGTGGCCTCACGCTCGAGGTGTTGCGGCGCGAGGGCTTCCGCGTCGAGGTGGCCGCCGACGGCGCCGAGGCGCTGCGCTTCATGCGCGACAGCGATCTCCACGTCGACATGCTCGTGACCGACCTGCTGATGCCCGGCGTCGGCGGGCGCGAGCTGGCGGAGCACCTGCGCCGTGGGCGACCGTGGCTCCCGGTGCTCTTCGTGAGCGGCTTCGCCGGCGCCGAGGATCTCCCCGAGGTCGGCCCCAACTCCGCGCTCCTCGCCAAGCCGTTCAGCGCCGCCGGCCTGGTCGCCGCCGTGCGTGAGCTCCTCGCGGGCAGCCCCGAGATCCGCTGACCGAACGGACCCCGGGTGGGCACGAGACGCGGCGGTGTCGGTGGTCACCAGTTCTCTGCGCCGAGGTGCCTCGTGGAGTGGCGAAAGCAGTACTTTCGGTCGTATCCTGTGGCCGTCAATCGACTGGCGAGCATCGTGGAGTCAACGTGTTGAGCCCGCGGCCAACCGGCGAGGCAGGCGCCGCCCAGGCGACCGCTCCTGCGTCGGACGATCCCGTCGGACACCTGCCGCTCGAGACGACGTCGAGCAACGGTTCCGGCCCCGCGCCCCACGCCCCGTCCGTCTCCGCGGGTGGCGGGGGCGCCGCGCACTTTGCCCTGCCCCGGTTGCTGGGCGCTCCCGCCTATGCGCGCCCGCCACGGGTCGTGCCACCGGTGGAGCGCCCCTTCGACCCCGACGACTTGCCCCTCGAGGCGTTCCGGACCGACGAAGAGCAGCGCCTGCTCGCCGAAGCGAGCCGCGCTCGGTCTGCGCAGGAGGCCGCAGCCCACGAGACCCTGCGCCCCTCGGGCCAGGGCGGGCTGCGCTCCATCGCCGCGCGACTCCTCGGCTCGCACGAGTAGTAGCATCGCTTCGGGGGAGTAGCTCAGCGGTTAGAGCTGCGGTCTTATACACCGCCGGTCCCTGGTTCGAATCCAGGCTCCCCTACCAGTCAAGCCGAGCCACACCGGGAGTCGCGCCATGCCCAAGTCCGTCCTTCGACCCGTCGGCCTGTCCGAGGGCCGCCACCCGTTCTCGCAGCTTGTCGAGGCGAACGGCTTCGTCTTCGTCGCCGGCCAGGTGGGCGACGACCCGGCCACCGGCGTCGTCGTGCCCGGCGGGATCGGGGCCGAGGTGCGCCAGATGCTCGAGAACGTCGGTGCCAAGCTCCGCCTCGCCGGCCTCGACTTCGGCGACGTCGTGAAGGCGACGGTCTACCTGACCGACATGGACGAGTTCGCCGCCTACAACGAGGCGTACCGCGAGTTCTTCCCGGTCGATCCGCCCACGCGCGCGACCGTGGGCGTGTCTCGCCTCGCCCTCGGGGCGCGCTGCGAGATCGAGGTCGTGGCGGCACGCTAGCAGGGCGAAAGCGGCGCATCCGCGCACCGCGTTCCCGTACGAAACGCTCGGCGCCGCGGTACGGACGGGTCTGGACCACGCGGCCTCCGGCGTGGCACCCTCAACGGACCTCCATGAGGAAAGGGCATGGCCACCGATTTCGAGGCGTATACCGCGGCGGGGGTGCTGCAGGCGCGTCTGGTCGCACGCGACCGGCTGGGCGACCTGCTCGAGACGATGGACAGCCTCGCCGTCGAGCGCGCCGCCCTGCAGCCCCTCGACGGGAGCGCGTCGGAATCCCAGGCGCGCGCGGTCGTGGAGATCGACGACCTGCTCCTCGTCGTCGCTCCGCTGGACACGCCGACACCGGTCCATGCCGCCTGGCACGAACTGGTCCTGGAGGTCGGCCCGTACCACGTCGTGGCCGAGATGCCGACCCTGCCTGGCTTCGACCCGGGACGCTCGCTGACCCGGCCCGGCGGGCCCTTCGTGCTGCTCGGGCGGGTCGCCGTCTCGCTCGTGGGCGCTCCCGCCCTGGGTGAGGTCGAGCATGACTTCGCCTGGGTGAACCGCTACGCGATCGAAACCTACGAGGCCGACATCGAGCTTGGCGCCTACTTCCCCGGCGCGCGCGAGACGATCCGCATGGGCGGGGCCTCGGCCTGAGCAGCGTCCCGGCCGCGGAGCGCTACGTGGACTTCGTGGAGATGCGCGAGATCGCCAGCCGGCGGCCCCAGTAAACGGCGAGCCCGACGCCGAAGCCGAGGGCGAGCGAGCCCGCGATGAGCGTCACGGCCCCGATCAGCCCCGCGACGGCGAGGTCGGCCGGCGCGTGGAGCCGCCGCACCAGCAGCAGGTGCTGCCAGCCCACGTAGCCCACGAGGACGCCCAGCATCGCCATCGGGAAGAGCGCCAGGAAAGCCGGCGCGGCCGCGCCGAGGCCGAGCGCGAGAACAAGGTAGAAGGCGCCGGCCACGTAGGCCGCGGTGGCCGTGCGGGCGCCGAAGCGCACGTGGGCGGTCAGGCCGCCGGCCCCGTGGCACATGGGGATGCCGCCGCCCAGGCCCGCCGCGAGGTTTGCCAGGCCCATGTCGCGCAGCAGCGTCCGCGGGGTCACCCGGGCGGCCCGCTCCCCGAAGTACTCCTGGGCGACGTCTGCGGTGGAGACGACCGAGTTGCCCAGCGTGAGCGGCAGCTGCGGCAGAACGAGGACGGCGAGGGCGGTGCCCAGCTCGGCGGCGGTGGGCAGAACCGGAAGAGCCAGCACCGGCCCCAAGGAGACCGGTGGCAGGGCAGTGGGCAGCGTCAGTACCCCCCAGATGAGGCCCACCACGCCGGCCACGAGGATGGCGGGAACGCGGCCGCGCGCCTGCACGAGCGCCACCGCCATGACGCCTGCCAGGAGCAGCGCGGCTGCGCCGATCGTGCCCGCGCCGGCGGGCAGGCGCGCGTCGCGCGCCACGAGCTGCAGGCCGCCCTGGAGCAGGATGATGCCCAGCCCGAGCTGGATGCCGCGCACGACCGGCGGCGCGAAGAGGCGGTCGATGATCGCCGGCGCGCGGCCCAGGGACAGGAGCAACAGCCCGACGCTCATGCCCAGCGCCGCGCCCTGCACGGTGCCCGCCGAGAGCCCGCCCGCGATGGCGATGGCCGAGACGGCCTTGAACGGCTGGACCGGCAGCGGCAGCCGGTAGAAGCGGCCCGTGAGCAGGTAGTAGACACCGGCGAGGCCGAAGACGAGGGTCGGGTCCATGCCGTTGACCGCGATCAGCCCCAGCGCGAGGGGCAGGAAGACGCCGATGTCCCCGAAGGCGCCCGCAATCTCGTGGGCGAGACCGGTGGTGGCGGGGATCGGCCGCGCCAGCGTGGCACTCTGCATGACCGACAGGATACGGGGAGGCGCGTGTCGTGCCCGTGACGGTCGGGCGTCCCGCGCGTCATCCGCCGATGTAGGCTTGCCCGATCGGGCCGCTCGTCAGGGAGTCAACGCAAGATGTCCACGATCCTCCTCATCATCGGCGGCGCCCTCGTCGCCATCGGCATCTCGGCGTTCGTGGTCGGTCGGGCGCAGCACATCACGGCCACGGCCCGCGGGCGAGACGTCGACACGGCCCCCTTCGCCGCGGCCTGGCGGCTCTTCGTCATCGGCGGCGTGGTGGCGATGCTCATCGCGCTGGTCACGACGTTCGTGGTGGTCATCCCCGCCGGCAACGTCGGCGTGGTCACCAACTTCGGGCGCGTCGAGGAGCGGACGCTGCCGGCCGGTCTCCAGGTGGTCACACCGATCGCGGAGCAGGTCGTGCTGATCGACGTGCGCGTCCAGCCGCACCCCTTCCAGGAGATCGACGCGGCGTCGAAGGAGTACCAGATCGTCAGGCTGACGGGGAACCTGAACTACCACATCGACCCGGCCAAGGCCTACGACCTGTACCGGCTTGTGGGTCCCGATTTCGCAGAGAAGGTCATCGACCCGGCCTTCAACGACTTCATCAAGGAGGTCGTGCCCACCTACGCCATCGGCGAGATCCTGGGCAAACGCGACGAGATCCGCTCGCGGGCGAAGCAGGCGCTGGGCGACAATCTCGCCCGGTACCACCTCATCGTGGACGACATCTACATCTCGAACATCGCCTTCAGCTCCGAGTACGAGGCGGCCATCGAGCAGAAGCAGGTGGCCCAGCAGCAGGTGGAGACCGAGCGCCAGATCCTGGCCCAGAAGCAGATCCAGGCCCAGCAGCGGGTGGCCGAGGCGCAGGGCAACGCCGACGCCAACGTGGTCACGGCCAAGGGTGAGGCGGCGGCCACGATCGAGCGGGCGAACGGCCAGGCGGAGGCGAACCGGCAGCTGGCCGCATCGCTCACGGACCCGATCCTCATCTACACCTACATCCAGAAGCTGACCGACAAACTGCAGGTGGTGGTGGTACCGGGCGGCCAGCAGTTCCTGTTCGACCTGAAGGGGCTGCTGGCCAACCTGCAACCGAAGTAGCAGCCGAAGTAGCACCCCGCCGGGAGGTCATGACGCTCCCGGAAAGGGGGTCAGGCGACCAGCAGCTCCCGGAGCAGCGCTTCGATGCGCCCGCGGCGATCGGGCGACATCTGGCGGAGGGCCGGCTGGGCCGCCAGAAAGCCGGGCAGCTCCTCGGGACGCAGGACGGCCACGTCGGACGAGCGGGCCACGCGCCGATCGTCGGCCACGACGGCCACGCTGATACGAGGCACGAAGTCCTCCATGTGGGTGCCGAGCCATCGCCGCACCCGCTCGCCGTCTCGGGCGGCACGGTCGAGCGGGTTCTCGATGTTCATCCACCGGCCACCCGCACCGCGCACCTCCCAGCCGTGGCTGCCGGGGCGACTGACCGCGGCCGGCGGGAGCTCCTCGATCACGGTCAGCCCGTGCGGCCCGATCACGATCTCGGGCACGAGACGCCCGTCGGGCAGGCGCACGTCTTCGGCCACGGTGTACTCATCGGACAGGGCGGCCTGCTGCGACGCCGCCGGGCCCGAGCGCCGGCTCCGTGGCCGCCGATCCACCGCCCGCACGATGGTCAGGAGCCCCAGGACGGCGAACGAGCCGGGCACGAGGAAGGCCAGCCCCCAGGCCAGCGTGCCCAGGAGCTGCTGTTCGAGGGCGGACCTGCCCACCCGGTCGAGCCCGTCGAGCAGGTTCGTGGTCAGGATGGACCAGACGATGAGGGTGCCGACGGCGAGCAGGATGAGGCCGGCCAGCAGACCCGCCACGACCGAGGCGGCGGCACGTCGCGGCTGCGGACCTGCCGCCCGGATCACCTGCATGCGCGCATCATGCCCGCGCGCGCCCCCGAGTGCCATGGTGCAAGCGGGTCATGCCCCCGTCGCCGGATGGCGACACGCGGGCCATCGCCGGGGGGACCCTCGTACCATTGCCCGCCCTCCGCCAAGGGCGCATCCTCGGGTCACTTCCGGGCTACAGGCCCAGGACCGGAGGATCATCTCTTGGACTTCTTCGGAATCATCCGGGGCCAGCGCGTGCGGGCGCTTCTCGTGATCCTCCCGCTCGTCCTGCTCCTCTGCCTCTCGGCCACCGCTCCGGCATGGGCTTCCGGACCCTTGAGTCTATCCGGCGGACAGGCCTCGCCCGGGACGGGCACGGCCGGCGACCCCTACACGTTCTCCGTGACCTACCTCAGCAAGGACAACGTGCAGCCGGCCTGGGTCCGCGTGCTCATCGACGGCGTGCCCGTCGACATGGCGCAGGTGGACACCTCCGACACCAACCTCCGCGACGGCACCCGCTATCGCACCACCGTGCAGTTGGACGCCGGCAGCCATACCTACTCGTTCGCCACCTCCGACGGCAAGGATCGGACGGTCGAGCTGTCCGGCGGCACGATCGCCGTGGCTCCCGCGCCAACGCCCACGCCCGCCCCCACGCCCGCGCCGACCCCGGGAACCGAAGACCACCCGTCACACCTCCCCACCCGCCATCGCAGCGCGGGAGCCCACCCCGGCGGGGAACCGC
>JBGPMJ010000029.1:0-13305 GCA_041486935.1 Candidatus Limnocylindria bacterium
CCTGTCGGCCCGTCGAGGCATGTCCTGCATCATGCGCATCGCCTCGTCGCCGGCCAATTCCTCACGCGAACGCCGGCATGACGCGGTCGTGAATAAGGCGAAGCTGGCCCCGGAGATCTGGGACGTTCTTGATCCTGCGCCCCGACCATTTCTGGACCAGGTACGGGTCGGTCAGGGCGAGGATCACGTGGTTGAACCCGCTGGGGACGACCGTCTGCTGGATCCGCTCGATGATCTCCTCCGGCGTTCCGGCGCAGGTGAGCTTGTCCCCGATCTCGGGCGAAGTGAGGCGCACGCCTTCGGCGACGTCCCCCCGGTTGACCGCGTCGATGATCGGTTGCAGCTCGTCGGGATCGATGCCGTGCCGCTCGACCTGCTCGCGCGGCATCGCCGCGAAATAGAAGGCGGCGATGACCCGGGCTGCGTCCTTCGCCGCACGCGAGTCCTCCGAGACGGAGGCGACCATCCAGGCGCCGATGTCGAGCGTCCGCCCGTCGCGTCCGGTGCGCGCGGCACCGATCCTGACGTTCTCGACGGCATAGTCCATGGCCTCGCGGGAGTAGGCGAGCCCCTGGTGCATTCCGTCGGCGATCTCCCCCGCGAGCTGAAAGGTCTTCGGCCCCCGCATGGCGCCGATGAAGATCGGCACGTGCTCCTGGACGGGGCGGGCCGCGGTGAAGAGCCCGGTGTACCGGTAGTACTCGCCCTGGAAGTCGATGGCCCCTTCATCGAGCATCGTGCGCATGACGCCGTGGGCCTCGCGCAGGCGGGCGAGCGGCCGGGCGGCTCGGTCGGCGGCGTGGTATTGCTCGAGCATCGCGAAGTTCCCGATCGAGTAGCCGAACTCGGCGCGGCCGTTCGTCAGCTCGTCCAGGGTGGCGATCTGCTGCGCGATGATGGTCGGGTCCTTGAGGATGACGTGCGTGACGTCGGGCCCGAGCCGGATCCGGGTCGTGCGCGCGGCGGCAGCGGCGAAGATCTGCCATATGTCTTTGTGGTACGTCTCGTCGACGCCGTAGCACGCGTGGAACCCGAGCTCGTCCGCGAGCTCGATCGCCCCGAGGAGCTCAGCGACGGGGTGATCCGCCATCATCGCGTAGCTGAAGCGAAGCGCCGTCATCAGCTGGTCCTCCTCGAATGATTGAATGCGGGCGGCTGGATGTAGGACCCCTTTGAAACCGACGTGGCAGCGGTCCCGCCTCCGGTACCGCTGCACGCGCCGACAAGCGTCACGACGGACGTCCCCACAGGGAACCATCGAACCAGCTGCGTTCATTGCGTTGGTCTGGCGCCGATCGCGGCCCCGAACGGGTTGCGGGCGCGAACGACCGCTCTGGCGCGCAGGGTACGCCATGTGCCGAGTGCGCAAAAGGCGGAGATCAGTTGGGTTCTGGTGGCGCCGGCTTCTTGGCGAATTCCTGCGTTACGTAGGAGCGAAACGGTTCGTCAAACACGGCCTGGTACTCGGACCAGAAGTGGCTCAAGCCCGGTTTCGTCTGGACCAGTCTCCGGTAGTACGAATCGCCGCCCACCCACAGCTCCTTCGGGACCGAATCGTCGCGATGCTGGTAGTAGAGGTACTCCCAGGCATTGACCTGCAAGAACATATGGTTGCTGCATCTGAGCCATTCCGCCGCGCTCAACGCCTCGGGCGTCTCTAAGGCAACGGAAACGATGTTTGCCAGGCCCTCGTTCTCGATCACCATCTCCCAGGGCCGCGAAAGGAGCATCAGGGCGTTGTAATGAGCCTGGCTGCGCAGAATCTTCGTGTTGTCAAGGATCTGCATCTGCTGTCCCCGGAGCTGGCGGTAGATCGCGTAGAAGGTGAGGGCGAGGGCGGTGAACGTGAGCGCCGTCCAGAACCACTCCGACCCCGGCCCGAACAACGCCATCCCCTCGGTGTTGATGAGCTTCACGTCTGCACCCTCCGTACTGCTGCCACGATGGACCGGACGATAGGGAGCGCGGGGTCGGCGGACAAGGGGCGAGCGGGCAACGGCCCCCGTCGGCGTGTCGAAGCGCGCTACCATCGTGAGATGGCGCAGCAGGATGACGCTGAGGCGGAGGGGCGACAAACCCCCACCCCGCCGCTTGGGTGGCTGGACAACTCGCTGGCCGCACAGGTCAGCCCGCCAGTCGGCTGGTTGACGCTGGTCGCGTCTGCCTACGAGCGGACGTCGGCCGGCAGCAACGCTCGGCGATTGCGGCCATGGCGCTGGCGCACGAGTTCAAGTTGTTCAGCGTTTAGCGCCATGCTCGCTCATCGGGGAGTCTTCTGATCGGCCGAGATAGGCCTACGCTCGCCGATGCAGCGTCAGTCGAATTGCCACCGGATACCGGTGCCGCGGATGTCGCTGGCCGACCAGCTTCGAACTGTTTCGGGTCGGAGCACGTAGTACGGCATGCCACGATCCCCCGCCTCCTGATACAAGTCGTACTTCACGTGGTAGGCCTCGACCACACCCGCGGGAAGCGTCGGGGCGTCGGGGCAGTCGACCGCCCCTTCGACGATCACAACATCCCTGGCGCTCTCCAGATGAACCAGTGCCCTTGGACGACGCGCCACGTTCTTGGCCATCATGGTCTCCGGGCTCATCGCCCAGTACAACGCGCCCCCCAGCCAGACTCCCCAGACCGGTCCGGCATGAGGGCGTCCGTCCCGGCAGACGGTGACGATCCAGTAGTACCGAGCCTGCTCCAGTTGTCCGTCCACCGCCGGCCAAGCAGACTCGTCAGAGAGACGCCCATTCGCTGGGCCGCCATATTCCTCACGCTCCGGCAGCCACAGCCGGCGTGGCCGGGGAACACTCATCACGTCCCTCCCGCAGACGTTGGTCACAGCGGCTACGGTCCAAGTCTATGGCGGGCCTCGATGGCTTGACGCGACGACCGATGATGAGCAGGCAAGTCCGTCGTACGCTGCCGCGATGACGCAGCTGGTCAGGAGCGCAAGATGTCGACGAGTGAACGGCCGCCCCTCGAAGACGATCTCGATCGCGATCTCAACATGGTCGTCGAGTACCTGACCCTCTCGTATCTGGCCGATGAGCTCAACGTCATCGCGCCGCCGCTGAGGCGGATCGTCGTTGCCCTGCTGGAGGTCGAAGAGGCGCAGGGGCGGCTCAGCCCATATCGGCGGTATCTCCGCGACTTGCTCCACTCCGCCCAGGCCGGCCGCGGCGCGGGTCCCGATCGACCGTAAGACGTCGGCGACGCTAGCCCGATCGTGCCCGACCGCGGCCCGCCGCGGTTTCGGTGAGGTGGGCGACTTCGGCAGATAGGGCCCGGGCGCCCATCCGGTCGAAGGTCTCGGCGGCGGCCTGGAGGTCGGCGGCCGCCTCCGCGGTCCGACTGAGCGCCAGTTCGCACCGGCCGGCTCCGACCAGCGCTCGCGCCTCGTGATAGACCGAAGCGCGGCCGTCGTACCAGGCGGCGGCGGCGCGGTAGAGCGCCAACGCGTCGCCGTGGCGCCCCTCGGCCTCCAGCAGGACCGCACGGCTGTACTGGCCCCCGACGCGGACGTTGGGCATGATCGGCTCGGTGCCGTCGCCGTCGAGGAGCCGACGCGCGATCTCGGGCTCGCCTGCCTCGACGAGGACGCGAGCACCCTCGGGCAGCGCCCAGTAGCGGATGTCCCAGGGGCTGGGCATGGTGACGAGCTCGTTCATCAGCGCCAAGGCGCCGGCGCGATCGCCGCAGCCGAGGGCGGCCACCGCCCCGGCGACGAGGGAACGGACGAGGATCTGCGGATCGCGGATCTCGCGCGCTCGTGGCAGGAACGGGTCCATGAGCGCCCGGGCCTCCTCGGGCCGCCCGCGGTAGGTGAGGATGCGCGCCTTCTCGGGTGCCACCAGGCCCGTCAGCTGGGTCATCCCCGCCTGGCGATCGGCCTCGAGCACCTCGTCGGCCACGCGGAGCACCTCGTCCCACCGGCCGAGTGCGTAGAGCGGCCAGGTCGACTCGCCGCGCTCCCAGAGAGCGGCACCGCCCCGGCGGTGCAGGAACTCGATGCCCTCGCGATACATCGCGTACCCGGCCTCGGGTCCCTCGACGTCGTGCAGGAAGTCGGCCAGGTTGTCGTAGCCGGGCTCGATGACCGCGAGCTCGCCGGTCTCGAGTGCCAGGGTCAGCGCATCGCGCAGGTCCTGGAGGCCACCCTCGTCACCGTCGAGGGCGATCCGGAACGTGCCCCGGAACTGCAGGGCTCGGGCGTAGACATCCTTGGCACCCGTGGAGTCTGCGAGCGCCAGGGCCTTGTCCGCCCACCCCCGCCCGCTGACCATACGGCCGGCCAGCATGTCACGACCAGCCATCTCGGCGTACGCCTCGGCGAGCTCGCGACTCGCCGGATGCGTCTCCAGCACCGCGATGGCCTCCGACAGCGGCGTTCGCGATGCTTCGGGGTCACCATCGAACCACAGGTGTCGGGACTGGAGGGTGAGGGCGCGACCCAGTGCCAGCGACTCGCCAGCGGCCCTGAACGCCTCCACGGCCTCCTCGAGCATCGCCTTTCCCTGCGCAGGATCCAGCTGCCCCGAGCCGCCGAAATTGCCCGAGCCGCTGGTCACGACACCGATGAGCAACCTGCCGTGTTGCGCGGATTCGGGGATCGACAACTCCAGGGCTCGGCGGTAGAACTCGTAGGCCTTCCGGGAGTCGAGCGACATGGCTCGCTCGCCCGCCATCTCGAAGGCCCCGAACGCCTGGGCCCGGAGGCCCGGTACCCGATCGTCGAGACCCGCCGTGACGGCGAGGGAGAGCGCCTGGTCGTAGTGGTAGGCGAGCAGCTCGGCCACGTCCGACACGCGCTCGCCGGCGATGCGCCGGATCCATTCCGCCGCGGCCTGGTGCTTGCCGGATCGCGCCGCGCGCGGGATCTGCCCGTAGGCGACGTCGCGCACGAGCGCATGCCAGAAGGCGTACTCGGCCTGGCCGCCGACGCTCGAGGATCGTGCTCGGCGGACCAGCTCCTTGCGGGCCAGCTCGTGCAGCCCGTCGGTCACCGCCGCCTCGTCCACGGGGCCCATCTCGGCCAGCGCGCCGGGCCAGAAGACCTTGCCGATGACGGCCGCGTCGTGCAGCAGCGCCTTGCGCGCTGGGGACAGCGTGTCGAGGCGCGCGGCGATCGAGGCCTGGATCGTCTCGGGCAGGGGGATGTCCGCGTCCTGCGCCATCGAGACCGTGCGACCGCGCCGCTCGAGGATGCCTCGGTCGAGGAGCATGCGCACGTATTCCTCGGCGAAGAGCGGGTTGCCGCCGGCTCGCTCCAGGAGCACTTGCTGGACTTCCGCAGGCAGCGCGACCTGGGCGAGCAGCGCGAAGACGAGCCGCGCCGTGTCCTCGTCGGAGAGGCGCGAGAGGGCCACGTTAGTGGCGTTGCGCTTGCCGCCGGCCCAGCCGGGGTGGCGCTCATACAGCTCGGGCCGCGCGGTGCATACGACGAAGATGGGCACCTCCGTGGCCCAATCGACGAGGTGATCGACGAAAGCGACCAGGGCTTCGTCCGCCCAGTGCAGGTCCTCAAAGACGAGGATGAGCGGGCCGCGCGTCGTGACCGCCTCCAGGAACGTGCGCCAGGCGGCGAACGACTCGCTGCGATCGGCCGGTTCCGACGCCACGCCGACGAGCCCGGCGAGGCGCGCCTTGATCCACTCGAGCTGCAGCGGATCGCCGATCACGGCCTCGACGGCCACCGTCAACTTCGCGCTGGCCTCGTCGGGCCCATCGGTCTCGAGGATGCCCGTCTGGCCCTTGACCATCTCGCCCAGGGCCCAGTACGTGATGCCCTCGCCGTACGGGAGGCAGCGGCCCTGGCGCCACGAGACGACGATGCTCGGGTCGTCGTCGATGATCGTCCGGAACTCCCAGAGCAGGCGCGACTTGCCGGCACCCGGCTCGCCGGTGACGGTCACGAGCTGGACGGCGGACTCATCGACGGTCCTCTGGAAGGCGGCGCGCAGCAGCGCCAGTTCGGCGCTCCGCCCGAGGAAGGGAGTCGACGCGCGCTGGTCCACGTCGACGCCGTATCGGCTGCGCGCGGCCAGCGCCTGCCAGATGGACACTGGTTCCGCCTTGCCCTTGAGCGAGACGGGTTCCAGCTCCCGGTACTCGATCACGTCGCGCGTGGCCCGGCAGGTGAGCTCGCCCACCACGACGCCGCCTTCGGGGGCGATGGCCTGGAGCCGCGACGCGGTGTTGACGACGTCGCCGGCCACGATGCCCTGGCCCCGGTCGGCTCTGCCCCCGATGGCCACCACCGCCTCCCCGGAGTTCACGCCGATGCGCACGGCCAGGTCCAGGCCCGGGCGCTCCTCGTTCAGTTCGGCGACGGCATCGAGGATGCGCAGGGCGGCACGGACGCCGCGTTCGGCATCGTCCTCGTGGGAGACCGGCGCGCCGAACACGGCCATGACGGCGTCCCCGATGAACTTCTCGATCGTGCCGCCGAAGCGCTCGATCTCCCGGCGCAGTCGCGCGTGGTACGAGTCCAGCAGGTGGCGCACGTCTTCCGGGTCGGACCGCTCGGCACGCGCCGTGAAACCCACGAGGTCGCAGAAGAGGACCGTGACGACCTTGCGCTCCTCCACCTCGGCCATCGGCTCCGGGGTCAGCGGCGCCGCACAGTTCAGGCAGAACCGGGCGCGCTCCGGGTTCGACTCGCCACAGACGGGGCAGACGACCATCCGCGGAGTCTATCCTCGACGTGTGACCCGCGAACGCCCGGACCCCGCCGCCCGCGTCGCCGAGCTGCGTGCGCAGATCGAACGCGGCAACCGGCTCTACTACGAGCAGGACGCGCCGGAGATCGCGGACGCCGAGTACGACGCCCTGATGCGCGAGCTGGGGGAGCTGGAGGCGGCGTACCCGGAGCTGGTCACGCCCGACTCGCCGACGCAGCGCGTCGGGGGCGCGCCGTCGGCGACGTTCTCCGAGGTCCGCCACTCCACGCCGATGCTCAGCCTGGCCAACGCCTTCAGCCACGATGAGCTGCGGGCCTTCGACGCGCGCGTGCGGAAGTTGCTCGAGCTGCCCCCGGCGCCGGAGGCTGCCCCGGAGCTGCGCTACGGCGTCGAGCTGAAGATCGACGGCCTGGCCGTCTCGCTGCGCTACGAGTGGGGCCGCTTCGTGCAGGGCGCCACGCGCGGCGACGGCACGACCGGCGAGGACGTCACGGCCAACCTGCGCACCATCGCGGCCATCCCGCAGCAGCTTCCCGAGCCGGCCACGCTCGAGGCGCGCGGCGAGGTCTTCATGCCCAAGGCGGAGTTCGCCCGCATCAACGCCGAGCGTGAGGAGGCCGGCCTGCCGCTCTACGCCAACCCGCGCAACAGCGGTGCCGGCTCCCTGCGCCAGATCGACCCCGCGGTCACGGCCGGTCGGCGGCTCTCGGCCTGGACGTACATCCTCATCGAGGTCGGACCGGATGGGCGCCCGAGCGTCGGGACCCAGACGGCCGCCCTCGAGCGCCTGGTTGGCCTGGGCTTCCCGGTCGAGGGCCATCGGGAATCGGGGCTCGATATCGAGGCTGTCATCGCCTTCACGGAGCGCTGGCGGGAGGCACGCCACGAGCTGCCCTACGAGACCGACGGCGTCGTGGTCAAGGTCGATCGCCACGACCAGCAGCGCCGGCTCGGGATGGTCGCCCGTGCGCCGCGCTGGGCGGTCGCCTTCAAGTTCCCGCCCGAGCAAGTCGAGACCGTGGTCGAGGACATCGTGGCCTACGTGGGCCGCACGGGGACGCTGACGCCGGTCGCCCACATGCGGCCGACGAAGGTGGCCGGCTCCACGGTCTCCCGGGCCACCCTGCACAACCTCGACGAGGTGCGCCGCAAAGACATCCGCATCGGCGACCACGTCGTGCTCCAGAAGGCCGGCGACGTCATCCCCGAGGTGGTCCGCTCGCTGCCTGAACGGCGCACCGGTGCCGAGCGCGAGTTCGAGATGCCGGCGGCCTGTCCGGTCTGCCACGCCGAGGTCGTGCGGGACGAGGGCGAGGTCCGCCATCGCTGCTCGAACCCGTTCTGCCCGGCGCAGGTCATCCAGGGCCTGGGCCACTTCGTGGGCCGGGGCGGCATGGACATCGAGGGCGCCGGGTACAAGGTGCTGGTGCAGCTCCTGGAGCGTGGCTTGGTCAAGCTCCCGGCGGACTTCTACCGCCTCACACTCGAGGACATCCTGTCACTCGAGCGCTACGCCCAGAAGAGCGCCGAAAACCTGCTGGCCTCGATCGAGGGCACGCGGACCCGGCCGCTGGCGCGCATCCTCAATGGCTTGGGCATCCGCCACGTCGGCGAGCAGACCGCCATCGACCTGGCGAACTGGATCCGCGCTGAGTGGCCGCCGGCGGAGGGCGAGCCGGATGTTGCCTGGACGCACCGGGTCGCCGACGAGCTGGCGCGCACGCCGGCGGAGCACTTCGAGGCCGTCCCGGGGGTCGGCGCGACGGTGGCCGCCAGCATCGGCCGCTTCTTCGCCGACGACGTCACCGGGCGCCTGCTCGGAGAGCTCGTGGACGTGGGGGTCGTCGCCCAGCCTCCGGCTCCCCGGCCCGTCGAGGCGGGGGAGGGGCCGCTGGCCGGCAAGACCCTGGTGGTGACCGGGTCGCTCGAGGGCTTCGATCGCCAGGGCGCCGAGGATGCCGTCCGCGCCGCCGGGGGCAAGGCCGCCGGGTCCGTATCGCGCAAGACCGACTACCTCGTGGCCGGCGAGAACGCCGGATCGAAGCTCGCGAAGGCGCAGGAGCTGGGCGTGCCAGTCCTCGACGAAGAGGGCTTCGTCAGGCTGCTGGCGGGGGAGGAACCCGATCCGGCGCGAGAGTGAGCGCCCGAACCGTTGGCTTGCGGTCTCGCGTGTCAGTACTACTGTCACGGGGAACGCTGATTCGCTGCCCCTCGTCCCGTCGCGGCCAACCAACCCACCTTGGCCGACGCTTTGTCAGTAGTACTGGCAACCTGTCGCACAAGGGCGGCGGGGGCGACGCCGCTGCGGGGATCTGCGTGCGCGCGCCAGTACTACTGACATCGAGGGCGATAAGGGCTCATCGGCCCGGGGGAGCAGCGGGCTCAGCGGCCCGCCTCGGTCTCCCAGGGGGCGATGGTGGGGCCGGGGAGGGGAGCGTCGTCGGACGTCTCGGCGGCCGCGCTGCCCCACTCGTACGCGTGGCCGGAGGCGGGCTCCGGTGGACCCGCGTAGGGCGGCAGGTCGGCGCGCTCCGTGGCGATGTCGTGGGTCGTGCCCGGGTCGCCAACCTCCAGGGTACGGAACGGGACGCCGGCCGCGGCGAGGTCGTCGAGCAACTCGTCGGGCATCCGGTCCGGGCCCAGCGCGCGGAGGGCCTCGAGATGCTCGACCGGCAGGAGGATCGGCCAGCCGGGGCTGCCCTCGAAGGCCGGCCGGATCACCGGCTCGGGATCGGTGCCGTGCGCCTCGATGAGCGAGGTCAGCGTCTCGGGATCCACCCAGGCCATGCGCGCCGGCCACACGACGGCCGCTTCGGTCTCGGCCACCAGGCCGCGGGCGACGTCGATGCCGCGGCAGATCTGAGCCACCGGGCCGGCCTCGCGCGGTGCGGGCTCGGCGAGCGTCACCTGGGCGCCGGCCAGTGCGGCGGCCACGGCCCCGTCCGGGTCGGCCGCGACCACGATGACCGGCACGCCGCCACCCGACCAGGCGGCCTCGGCCAGCCGACGCACGAGCGGCCGGCCGTCGATCTCGCGGAGGGCTCCCTCCGGCGAGGCGGCGAGGATGACGGCGGCGACGGTCATGACCGGAAGTGTACGGCGCGGTGGCCGCTCGATCCGCCTGCGGTCCCGCATCTGACAGACCCGGGACTTTTGGGCTATCCGGGGACGGGACGTGCGCCCGCGCACCGTCGCGCGTGTGCACCGGCCTACCGCGGAGCCGAAACGGGCGGTACCTCTTGGCCCCTCCCGCAGACGTTGTCGCGGGTCTAGGGTCGATCGCACTCGAGCCGTCTCTCGGGCCGGCGCACCCCGGCACTGGTGCATCGAAGTTCAGTCCAGAACGGAGGTCCATGATGCGCATGCGGATGCGGTCCTGGCTCACGGCGACGGGGCTGTGGGCGGTCACCGCCCTGGCCCTGCTCGGCGGCGCCGGGCAGAAGTGGCAGTGACGATGAACGCGCTTCGCCACCGGGCGTCGCTCGCCTACGCCCGGGTCATGCTGTCGCTCACGTGGCTCACGGTGCTCGCCCTCCTGCTCGAGGCGGGCCGGAAGTGGCACTGACGAGCTAGATGAGCGGTGGGCCGCCGCGCGGCCCACCAGCTCGTCCTCCAGACGATGGCTCGCCCGTCGCGCCTGATCCTGTTCATCGGAGCGCTCGCCGTGCTGGCGGCGCTCCTCGTCGCCGGGGCCCGCTCGTGGAGCGCCCCGGTCGCCTCGTTCTGGGCACCGACGCTCATCCTCGCGATCTGCGGCCTCGTGCTCGAGTTCATCGAGGTCCCGACCCCCCGCAACGGCACCCTGTCGGTGAGCGGTGTCGCCCACGTCGCGACCATCCTCGTCGCGCCGCCGCCGTGGGGGGCGCTCGCAGTCGGCGGTGCGGTGCTCGCCCACCAGCTCGTCCAACGTCGACCGGCCGCGCGCATCGTCTTCAACGTCGCGAACCACGTGGTCACCGTGTCGATCGCCTCGATGGCGGTCGGGGCGATCGGGGCACCCCCGCTGCTCCTGACCGATCAGGCGATCCCGCTCGGCTACATCGCGGCGGCCGTCGCCGCGCTCACGTATTACGGGCTCAACGTCGGTCTCACGGCGACCGTCATCTCACTGGCCACCGGCCGGCGGTTCGGCTACGTCCTGGCGATCAACAACCGGAGCACGCTCCTACCGGACCTCGGCGCCGGGACGCTGGGCGTCCTGCTCGCCGCCAGCTGGTACGCGATGCCGGCATGGGTCGTCCTGCTCGGCGTGCCGACGGCGGTCATCGCCCGGACGCTGCAGGTCATCCGCCGACTCGAGCGGGAGACGGTCGAAGCCGTCGAGACGCTCGCCGACAGCATCGACGAGCGGGATCCGACGACATTCCACCACTCGGCGCGCGTCTCCCAGTACGCGACGTGCCTGGCCGAGGCCATGGAGGTCGATGACCCGCTGGTCGACCTCATCAGCCTGGCCGCCCGTGTCCACGACCTCGGCAAGATGGGCGTGACCGACACCGTCCTCATGAAGACCGGCCGGCTTGACGCCACCGAAGCCGAGAAGATGCGGCGCCATCCCGAGATCGGAGCCCGGATCCTGGGCCGGTACCAGCTCTACCGAGACGGCGCCAAGCTGGTCAGGTCCCACCACGAACGGTGGGACGGTCGCGGCTATCCCGACGGGCTTGCCGGCGAGCGGATCCCGCTCGGCGCGCGGATCATCGCCGCGGCCGATGCGTTCGACGCGATGACCTCCGATCGACCCTACCGGGACGGACTGGACCCACGACAGGCGCTCGACGAACTGCGCAGAGGAGCCGGCGCGCAGTGGGATCCGGTCGTCGTCGCCCACTTCGTTCGGCTCCTGACGGACCCGGCCGCCGAGCTCCCGGACACGCCCGCGATCAGTCGCCTGCGGACCCCCGGCCTCCAGCCCGTCACGGCTCACACGCTGGATCTCCGACCGCCGCTTGAGTCGGGGACCGACGGCCTTCCGTTCCGCCGGCCCGTTCCGACGCGCGCGCCGACGGGCGGGGGCCCCGGACCCGGCGTCGAACTCGAGGAGGCGTCCTGACGTGTTCGTCCTCTACGGCCCGCTCGTCGGTTTCCTGGTCGGTACGGTGTTCGGGGGCCGCGCCTCCCGCCTCAGCCAGGTCCGGATCCGATGGTTCCCGGCGATCGCCGCCGCTATGGCGGTCCAGCTGCTGCTGTTCGGCCCGCTTGCCGCGTTGATCGAACCGGGGCACCCGCTCGGCGTGGTGGCGTTCCTGGCCTCGTCCGGCCTCGGGTTGCTGGCCGCCCTGGCCAACATCCGGCAGCCCGGGCTCGCCCTGTTGTTCGGCGGCGCTCTCCTCAACCTCGCCGCGATCTTCGCCAACGGCGGTGTCATGCCCGCGTCGGCCGAGGCGCTCGCCGCGCTCGGCTGGTCGGGCGAGCAGGGCGGTTTCTCGAACTCGGCGCACCTCGCGGCACCGGCGCTGCCGTGGCTGACCGACATCTTCGCCCTGCCGCCGTGGCTCCCGCTCGCGAACGTGTTCAGCCTCGGCGACATCCTCATCGCCGTGGGCTGTGGGCTGTTCGTGGCCGCGTCGATGCTGCGGACCGAACCCACCACCCCTGGCCGGGGGTCGACGCCGCTCTCGGGCGAGTCACGCGGACAGCGTCAGCTCGAGGCCTGAGACCGCATCGGCCGCCCGAGCCCCCGGTGACCCAGGCCCGCGGCGCTCCGTGCATGGCTCCAACCTGGTTACTGTCGGGGTCCGGGACCGCAACGCGACAGTGTCGTGCGACAATGGCACCTCCCGTTCCGGCCCCAGGGTCGCCGCTCCACGTCCGCCGCACAGGAACCCGACACGCCGCATGACCGCCTCCGCCTCCGCCACCGCCTCCGCCACGCGCGCCGTTCGCGCCGACATCCGCAACGTCGCCATCGTGGCCCACGTCGATCACGGCAAGACCACGCTCGTCGACGCGATGCTCCGCCAGACCGGCGCCTTCCGCGCCAACCAGGTCGTGGCCGAGCGGGTCATGGACTCCGGCGACCTCGAGCGCGAGAAGGGCATCACGATCCTGGCCAAGCAGACGGCCGTGAACTACGCCGGCATCCACCTGAACATCGTGGACACGCCGGGCCACGCCGACTTTGGCGGCGAGGTCGAGCGCACGCTGCTCATGGTCGACTCGATCCTCCTGCTCGTCGACGCGGCGGAGGGACCGCTGCCGCAGACCCGTTACGTGCTCCAGAAGGCGATGGCCCGTCACCTGCCCGTGGTCGTCGCGGTGAACAAGATCGACCGCTCGGATGCCCGCGTCGGCGAGGTGCTCGACGCCATCTACGAGCTGTTCATCGACCTCGGGGCCGACGACCGACAGATCGACTTCCCCGTCGTCTACACGAACGCCAAGGTCGGCACGGCGACCATGGACCTCGCGAAGCCGGGCACGGACCTGCGCCCGCTCCTCGACCTCCTCGTGGCGCACACGCCCGCGCCGACCCACGAGCCGGGCCACCCGCTCCAGCTGCTGGTCACGAACCTCTCGGCCAACGACTACGTCGGTCGCATGGCGGTCGGGCGCATCCGCAACGGCACCATCCGCATGGGCGGGCGCATGACCATCGTGCGCGAGGAGGCCCAATCCCCCGACG
>JBGPMJ010000030.1:0-12891 GCA_041486935.1 Candidatus Limnocylindria bacterium
GCGCCGAACGCGTACCAGAAGCCGTGCAGCTTCCCGCCGACTGACTCGATGTACTTGCGTGCAGCCTCGCGGCGGTCTTCGGGGTTCTTCGTCAATCGAGCCCAGGTTTCCGGCGTATAGCTGAAGCGCGTCAAGTAGAAAGCCATAGCCAGGAATGCTCCTTCCCGTGTCCCGTGCCACTCGCGATCCGCGGGCGGAGATTGTAGCCCCGCCAACCGGGTGGAGACAAAGCCGATGACGAGGATGACCGCGAGCGAGGTCGCGCCGATCGCGGCCGACTGGCCGATGGCGAGGCCCTCGCTGAAGTTGTAGAGCCCGAGGCCGATCGCAGTCGCGAGCGCGACCTGGCGGGGCAGGGCGGGGCCAGCGGCGCGGACCCGTAAGCGGGACGTGACCCAGGTCACCGAGAAGAGGCCGATCGCCACGCTTGCGCCGAGCGCGATCGTGTCGAGGACGAACGGCCCATCCGATCCCGCGCCGCTCGTAGCCGCATCGAGCGCGCCGGTGACCGGACCCGTCAAGCTCCGCGTTCGGCCCAACAGGGGCTCCCGACGGTGATTCCCCTCAGGGCCGCTGGACGTCGAGGAGCTGCGACTCTTCCTTGCCTCCGGTGATGTCCCGCTCGTTGACCTGCCCGATGCCCTTCACGTAGGTCTTCTCGCTGAGCACGTCCGGCTCGAGCGGCGTCCACTCGGCGGTCAGGAGCGCGTCCTTGAATGACCCATACGGCACCTTGACAGACGCGGAGAGGAGGAGGACGACGAAATGGTCCTCGGCCTGGCCAGCATAGAACTCCTGCTGGAAGGACTGGCCGATCTGGGGGTCGCCGGGCATGAAGATGCCGGGTCGGGCGCCGTCGACGCCGGCCTGCCAGGATCCCGCGGTGCCCGTCACCCGGCCCTGCTCGTCGTACTCGGCGGTGTCTTCGCCGAAGTACCAGACGTTGCCCTGGCGATCCTGGGCATACCAATCCTCGGTCTTCTCGTGCAGCTTCCCGCTTAGCGTCAGCGTGTCGCGGATGACCTCGCAGGTCACGCCATCGATCACCTTCGTCTCGCCGGTGATCTCGAACACGTCGATAGCCGGCTCCCCGTCCTTGGTGCCCTTGTACGTGAGCCTGGTGCCTGGGACAAGCGGGAACCACGGGTTGTCCACGCCAGGCACGAAGTCGGACGGGTCTACGACCGGCGCCCCTGTGCCAGTAACCACCGAAGGCGGAGGCTCCGATGGAACGAGCGTCGGAGTGGCGCTCGGGACGGAGTGCGGCGTCGCGGCCGACGACCCGCAGCTGGCCACGGCGAGCGCAGTCAGGACGATCATGGAAACGGCGAGCCTGGTCATGTCGTTCTCCTTCCGGCGCCGTCAGCCCGGGTCGTCTCGTCGTTCCGTTGATGTCGGTCGAACGCCGTTCAACGCGGCCGGAGCGATCCGACGTCCCGGGATGGGCATGTCCGGGACTGTCGCACGCAGCTCCTGAGAAAGCGGTAAGGAGGCTCCCCGCCAGAGGTCCTTATCGTTCTCTCAGGTGGGCGGGTTACGATCGTCAAGAGGTGGCTCGATCGGGATGCGGCTGTTGGTCGTCGAGGACACTCCGAGGATGGCGAGCCTGCTCCAACGCGGGCTGACCGAGGAGGGCTACGCGGTCGATGTCGTATCGACCGGCATCGACGCCATCTGGCTGGCGACGGAGCAGCCGTTCGACACGATCGTGCTCGATGTCGTCCTGCCCGACGTGGACGGCTTCGAGGTCTGTCGCCGCCTGCGCGCTGCCGATCGCTGGGCCCCCATCCTGATGCTCACCGCCCGCGACGATGTCTCGGACCGGGTGCGCGGTCTCGATGCCGGCGCGGACGACTACCTCACGAAGCCGTTCGCGTTCCAGGAACTGCTCGCGCGGGTGCGTGCGCTCCTCCGGCGCGGTCCGCAGGAGCGACCCCCGACCCTCGTGAACGGCGACCTGATCCTCGACCCGGCCGCGCACTCGGCCAGGAGGGGGCGGCACGTTCTCCATCTGACCGGCAAGGAATTCGCCCTGCTCGATTACTTCATGCGACACGCCGGCGAGGCCCTGACTCGCCCCCGCCTTCTCGAGCACGTGTGGGACTTTGCGTTCGATGGCGACCCGAACATCGTCGACGTCTACGTCGGATACCTCAGGGACAAGATCGATCGCCCGTTCGGGCGCGCTTCGATCGAGACGGTCCGGGGCGTCGGCTACCGCCTGCGGAGCGAACCGGGCGATGCGGCTCCCGATTAGGCTCCGGCTGACTCTCATCTTCAGCGCCGGCACGGCACTGATCTTGCTCGGCCTCGGTGCGTTCATCTACCTGCGTCTGGAGGCCGACCTGTTGGACTCCGTCGATGCGGGCCTGCGTTCGCGCGCGCAGGTGCTTGCCGATGCCGCCGCAACACACAGCGAGCAGAACGTCGTCACCGCCGGCGGCAAGCTGATCGATCCTGACGAAGCCTTCGCCCAGGTCCTCGATGCCTCCGGCGGGATCGTCGAGTCCAGCTCAGCCGTGACCGGGGCGGCACTCCTCACGGCGAGCGAGATTCGGGCCGTCTCGGGACCGACGTTCAGCAGTCGCCAGATCGCGGCCGTCGACGACCCGGTTCGACTGCTCGCCGTCTCGGTCGCCGGGGCCACTGACCGGGTCGCCGTCGTGGGCGCGACCCTAGGTGACGTCAACGAGGCGCTGCAGCGGCTGGCCCTTGCGATGGCCACGCTCGGGCCGATCGCCCTGCTGGTTATGGCAGGGGCAGGGTGGCTTCTGGCCGGGGCAGCCCTTCGCCCCGTCGAGCGCATGCGCCGGGAGGCGGCCGCCGTGTCCGCCTCCGAACCGTCTCGTCGACTGCTCGTGCCAGATACGGGTGACGAGCTGGCCCGCCTGGCCGCGACCTTGAACTCGATGCTCGATCGTCTGCAGGAGGCCATCGAGCGCGAGCGAAGGTTCGTCGATGACGCAAGCCACGAACTGAGGACGCCGCTGGCGACGCTGCGCGCCGAGATCGATCTGGCCCTCGCGCGAAGGCGCGACGCCGCCGAGCTCGAGGCTTCGCTTCGCGGCGCGCAGGAGGATGTCAACCGACTCGAGCGGCTCGCCGCGGATCTCCTCGTGCTGGCGCGAGCCCGCGGTGGTCGGATCCCGGTCCATCGCGTTCAGACACCCCTGTCCGACCTGGTCACCAGGAGTGTCCGATCCCTCGACGGCCGCGTGGCTGCTGCCGGCGTCAGGATCGAAATCGATGTCGCCGATGCGTCGGTCGACGTGGATCCGGACCGCATCCAGCAGGCGCTGGTGAACCTGCTCGAGAACGCGATCCGGCACACGCCACGCGATGGCGTCATCCACATCAGCGCCCGCCGGACGGACGGCCACGCCATCTTCGTCGTCGAAGACCCAGGTCCTGGCTTTCCTCCGGAGCTGATGGCGAGCGCATTCGAGCCGTTCACGCGCGGCGACGGTGAGGCGACCCACCCGGAAGGCACAGGACTCGGGCTGTCCATCGTCCGAGCCATCGCGGAGGCGCACGGCGGATCGGCCGCCGCGGAGAACACCCCTGGCGGCGCTCGGGTGACGCTGGACGTCCGGATCTGACGGCAGCCGCTGTCGCTGCGGCACCAGGCGATCAGTCGCCGTGAGCCTGCCCAACGGGACTCGGCGTCCTAAAGTCGTAGGCCCCCGGCGCGCGCGATCCCCCTGGTCGAGCTGTGGGACGCGATCCCCCCGCTGTGGGAACCTAGAGGTCCTGCGGACAGCGATGGGGACACGACGTGCGCATCTTGGTCGTCGAGGACGAACCCGCCATCTCGGACGCGATCCGGACGGCGCTGGGCGCACAGGGTTGGGCCGCCGACGTCGTGGGGAGCGGGCGAGAGGCACTCGTGTGGGCAGACGTCTACCCCTACGACCTCATCATCCTGGACATCGTCCTGCCCGGGATGAGTGGCCTCGCCGTCTGCTCACGCCTGCGCGCATCGGGCCATGCGGCGCCGATCCTCATGCTCACCGCTTTGGATGCAGTCGGGGACCGGGTGGCTGGTCTTGACCAGGGTGCAGACGACTACCTGGCGAAACCGTTCGCCATGGCCGAACTCCTGGCCCGCATCCGGGCGCTTCTCCGACGGCAGACTTCCGACCGCGCCCCGACGGTCAGGGTCGGGGACCTCGAACTTGACCCGGCGACCCGTCGAGTGACTCGGGGAGGAGCCGACATCCGGCTCACGACGCGCGAGTTTGCCGTGCTCGAGGTCCTCGCCCGTCACGCCGGGCAGGTCCTCACCCGTGACCGACTCATCGACGCCGTGTGGGACGCGGACTTCGCCGCGGGATCCAACATCGTCGAGGTGTACATCCGCAGCCTCCGTCGCAAGATCGACGGCGGTCGGCGCGACGGGCTCATCGAGACCATTCGTGGCGCCGGCTATCGCATCCGGCTGGCGCCCTCCCCGAGCCGTTGACGTGTTCTCACGAGCTCGCCGGCGCCTCAGCCTGCTCTACCTCGGGCTCTTCGCGCTCGTGCTCGGGCTGTTCAGCGCCGTCTTCTACTTCACGATCGCGGCGGTACTCGCCCCGGCGTTCGACATCGCCCCCGAGCTGACCAACCGGCAGGCGGCGGAGGTGGCCTACCGAGCGACGGTCGAGCAGATCGCCATCGCGCTCATCGTGGCCGACCTCGTCGTCGTCGCCTTCGTTGGGGCTGCCGCCTGGCTCCTCGCTGCCCGGACGCTTCGGCCCATCCGCGAGGCCCACCAGCGCCAGCGACGGTTCGTGGCGGACGCCTCTCACGAGATGCGTTCGCCGATCACGGCCATCCGCAGCACGGCCGAGGCGGCGCTCTCCGGCAGCGCTGGGGAAGCGGAGCTGCGCCGTGCGCTCTCGGTGGTCGCCGACGCGAGCGAACGCCTGACCCGTGTCACGGGCGACCTGCTCCTGCTGGCGCGAGCAGACGAGGGCCTGCTCGAGGCTCGGACCGAGACCGTCGACCTCTCGGTCCTCGTCGCCGAGATCGTCGAGGAGCAGCAGCTGGTCCGGCGCCCGGACGCTCCAGCCGCCGTGGTCGATCTCGCGCCGGGCGTGCTCGTCCGCGCGGACCCGGAGCAGATCGGCCGCGTCACCCGGAACCTCCTCGACAACGCGTACCGGCACGGCGGCCCCGGCGTCCATGTGCGGGTTACCACGCAACGCACGGAGCGCGAGGCGGTCGTGGAGGTCAGCGACGACGGGCCGGGCATCGCTGCCACCGACCTCGACCGCGTTTTCGAGCCGTTCTACCGCGTGCGCGCCGACGCCGAAGCACCGCCGGGTAGCGGCCTCGGGCTCGCTATCGCGATGAGTCTCGCTCGGCAGAACGGCGGCCGCCTCCAGGTCGAGAGCCAGCCCGCCAAGGGCGCCCGGTTCCGCCTGGTGCTGCCGCGCTTCAGGTGAGATTCATCTCCCGGTCGTAGAACCGTCTTCGCGCCGCCGCCCGGATGGGCGGCCGCCCCGACGAGGACCGTCATGACCGATCTCACCGCCCGAGCGCGTGCCTTCGCACGAACCATGTTCGCAGCGACGCTGATCGCAGCCGTCCTGGGGGCCTGCGGCAGCGCGACGACCACACCAGCGGCGACCGCACCAGCGGCGACCACGCCGGGGTCGACGGCATCCGCGTCCCCGTCGGAAACGCCGCAGTCGGCGTCGCCGCCGACATCACCCACACCGTCGGCGAGTCCGAGCGTCACGCAGGAGCCAGACGTCCCGGGGGGCAACACGGGCGGCGACATCCCGGACAACGCCGTCTTCCTCACGTATCACTCCGCGGCCGGTGGCTTCTCCATCCAGTACGTCGAGGGCTGGCAGGTCTCCACGCAGCCGGACGGTGTGGTCATCAAGGACAAGGACAGCAGCGAGACCGTCGTCCTCGTCGCCGCCAGCTCGGACGTCGCCGGGTACGTGTCCGCCACCGACCTTCCCACGCTGGAGGCACAGGCCGGCTTCAAGCTCATCAAGCAGGATTCGGTCAAGGTCGGCTCGAAGACCTACGTCCACCTCGCCTACCACCTGCCGGCCCCGCCGGATCCGGTCACGGGCAAGCGGGTGCCCGCGACGGTGGATCGCTACTACGTTCCCGGCCCAGGCGGACTCGCGATCATCAGCCTCTCGACTCCCGACGGCATCGACAACGTCGACGCCTTCCGCCAGATGATCCAGAGCTTCGCGTGGACGTGACGGCGATCTCGCTCGCCGACGTCATCAAGGTGTACCGCGAAGCCGACATCGAGACGATCGCCCTGCGGGGGATCGACCTCACGGTCGCCGACGGCGAGTTCGTCGCGATCATGGGCCGCTCGGGCTCCGGCAAGAGCACGCTTCTCAACCTCATCGCGGGATCCGATCGCCCTACCGCCGGTCGGGTGGTGGTCGCCGGCACGGACGTCGCCCGGGCGGCCGAGGCCGCCCGAGGCGATCTACGAGGCGGCACTGTGGGCATCGTCTTCCAGAGCCAGAACCTCGCCGCGATGCTCGACCTGACCGAGAATGTCCTCCTCGCGGCGTCACTTGCCGGCCGCCCGATCGGGCGGACCGACGCGCTCGAGGCACTCGGTCGGGTGGGCCTCGCAGATCGCGCCGGCCATCGCCCCGACCGACTTTCCGGCGGCGAGCAGCAGCGGGCCGCGCTGGCGTGCGTCCTCGCCGCCGGGCCGCGGATCCTCCTCGCCGACGAGATCACCGGGGAGTTGGACTCGGTGAACGCGGCGCAGCTGCTCGACCTCATTCGGGACGTCCATCGCGCCGACGCCATCACGGTCGTCCTGGTGACCCATGACCCGGCGGTCGCCGCTCGCGCCGAGCGGGTCGTCGAGCTGCGTGACGGCCGAGTGGTCGCCGATCGGAGGACGGCATGAACGTGGTCGCCGCGTGCCGCGGCGCCACGCGCCGCTACGAGCGCCCGGGAGCGCCAGCGGTCGTCGCGGTCGACACGGTCGACTTCGACGTCCGGTCGGGCGAGTTCGTCGCGGTCGAGGGCCCCTCGGGCTCCGGCAAGACGACGCTGCTCGGGCTGCTGGCGGGCCTCGAACGCGCCGATACGGGGACCGTCACGGTCCTCGGTCACGATCTGGCCCGGCTGTCCGCGGCGGAGCTGGCCCGTCTGCGCCGAACGCGGATCGGGGTCGTCTTCCAGACGTTCGGGTTGGTCGCGTCGCTTCGGGCGGGGGAGAACGTGTCCCTGCCGCTCGCCTTGGCCGGCATCGGAGAAGCGGAGCGACGGGCACGCGCGATAGCCCTCCTCGAAGAGGTGGGCCTCGACCACGCTCGCGACGCGCGCATCGACGAGCTGTCGGGTGGCGAGCGCCAGCGGGTCGGCGTGGCGCGGGCGCTCATCGCGGACCCCGTCCTCGTTCTCGCCGACGAGCCGACCGGGAGTCTCGATGACGACAACGCCGCTGCCATCCTGGGCCTGCTGGCGCGGACGACCCGGGCTCGAGGCGCCAGCCTCGTCCTCGTCACCCACGATCCGTCGAGCGCCGCTCGTGCCGATCGCCGCTACCAGATGCGCGATGGGCGTCTCCGAGAGTGGGACGCCTGATGGTCCTCCTCCGGCACGCCCTACGTCTGGTCGTCCGTGAGCCGCAGCGCTCGGCAGCCACGGCCCTGGGGGTTGCGATCGCGGCCGCACTTGTCGTCAGCGTCCTGCTGTTCGGGAGCGCATCCGGGGCCACCGTGACCAGCCGGGCCCTGGCGGGCCTGCCCATCGACGCCCAGGTCGTCCTCGCACCGGGAGCGGATGCGGCTACGGTGGAGCGCACGATCGGGGCGGATGCGGCCGTGGGTTCCGTGCTTCCCTTCACCCTGGTCCACTTCGACACCGCCGCGGCCGAGATGAACGGCACGGCGACCCAGACGAGCGCCGGGGTGATCCTGGGGCTCGATCCCGGGTATCCGAACGCGACCGGCCTCTTCGCGCTGTCATCCGGCGCGGCCGTCCCCGGCCAGACCGTCATCAGCCGCGACCTCGCCTCGAACCTCGGAGTCGTGCCGGGCGACACGATCCGGCTCTCCCTCCCCGGCGGCGCCGCCGTCTCGATCACGGTGTCCGGCATCGTCGACATCACTGGGGCGGATCTCATCCTGGGACCGCTCGATGCCGCCCATCGGGCGGCCGGCGCGAACCCACCCACCAACGTCGCCGTCGTCGACCGGGCGACGCTCGACACGAAGATCGCCTCCCAGGTGCCGGGCGGGGCGACGGCCGGCGAGCCGAGCGCAGGCGGCGCGACACCGTCCGGTGGTCCGAGCCCGGTCTTCGTGCCCGAGCCCGCCGTGCGCCGTGAGCTGCACGTCCGGTTCGACCACGCCCAGCTGCCCGGGGATCCGGCCAGCGCACAGGGTTGGCTCGACGGCATCCGGCGTCGGCTCGAACGCCAGGGGGCGGGAACCTTCACCGTGGTGGACGACGCGAGCGCGACGCTCGAGCCGATCGCCGGCGATCTGGCCTGGGGACAGATCCTGTTCATCTTCCTCGCGCTGCCCGGGATCGCCCTCGCGCTGGCGCTGTCGCGCCTGTCCGCCGAAGCCAGCGCGGATGCCACGCGGCGCCACGCGGCCCTCCTCCGGGCACGCGGAGCGACGTCCGGACAGCTCCACAGGCTCTTCCTGGCGACGACGCTGCTGAGCTCACTCGTGGGCGCGCTGGTCGGGGCCGTCGGCGGGATCGCGCTGTCGGTCGCGCTGTTCGGTCCGGAGATGGCTTCCGTGGACCTCGTCGGAACGGTCGTGCGGGTCGGACTGGCCGGGATCGTCGCGGTCACTGCGCTGGCCGTGCTGGCGGCGGCACTCCCACTGCGCGCACAGCTCCGCGAGGAAGTGGCGACCGGACGCCAGGAACTCCAGCGTCTCCGGCCACCGATCTGGCAGCGCCTCGACCTCGACATCGTCGCGCTCATCGCCGGCGCGGTCGTCTACGTGGTCGTCGGGGGCACCGGTGTGCACCCGGTCCTCAACGCCGAAGGCAACCCCACCGTCACGCTGGCGCTGACCTCCTTCGTCGCGCCATTCCTCTTCTGGACCGGCGGGACGCTGCTCCTGCTTCGACTCGCCGAGGCCGTGATGCGGCGCAGCGCGCCGATCGCGCGGCTGTTGCGCCGGCCGCTCGGACCCGGGGGCGAGCTGGCCGGCCAAACGCTTGCCTCCCGTGCGACGGCCGCCTCGCGTGCGATCGCCCTGCTCGCCCTGGCGGTCTCGTTCGCGACCAGCGTGCTCATCTTCGACGCGACCTACCGCCAGCAGCAGCGCGTGGACGCCGAGCTGACCCTCGGCGCCGACCTCAAGGCCACGTCCTCGGACCCGGTCGGTGTCGCTGCGGCAGGCGCGCTCCGTGGGCCCGGCGTGGCGTCGACCACCCCATTCATCGATCGCGTCGTCTACGTCGGCGCGGAGGCGCAGGACCTCCTGGCGGTCGACCCCACCACGCTTTCCGTGACCGCACCCCTTGCCGACACCTTCTTCGAGCGGATCACGGCGCCCGAGGCGATCGCCGCGCTGCGAACGCAGCCGGACGCCATCCTCGTCTCGTCGGAGACGGCGAAGGACTACAGCCTCGTCCTCGGCGACCGGGTCCGCATTCGCATCCCGGACGCCTCCGGGAACCTTCGGACGGTCGACTTCCGGATGGCCGGCGTCGCTCTCGAATTCCCGACCGCACCCAAGGATGCCTTCCTCGTCGCGAACCTCTCGTACGTGGCCGCACAGACGGCCAACGACCGGATCTCGTACGTCCTGGCCAGGGCCGATGGCGACGTGGCGAGCGCTTCGGAGGCGCTGGCCAGGCGGCTGGGCTCCGGCTGGCAGGTCACCGACCTCGGCCAGGCGAACGCACGACTCGCGAACAGCATCACGTCCGTGGATCTGGCGGACCTCGTCCTGATCGATCTCGTCTTCGCGGTGCTCACCGCGTCGGTCGGCGTGGGGCTGTTCCTTCTGGCCGGGATCGTCGAGCGCCGCCGGGAGATCGCGACCCTGGAGGCGGTGGGGGCAGAGCCTGCACAGATCCGGGCCGCTCTCGTCGGAGAAACCCTCGTGGTGGGCGTGGCCGGCACCGTGGTCGGGCTCGTAACCGGGATCCTGGTCGGTTTCGTCCTCCTCCAGATCCTGTCGGGCGTCTTCGACCCACCCGCGGACGTGCCGGTCGTGCCGATCGCCGCCCTGGCCGCCGCGGTCGCCATGGTGGCCCTGGGGCTTGCGGTAGCGACGGCGGTCGCCGACCGCGGCGCGAGTCGGCTTCGGATCCTGTCCGCCCTGCGCGAACGATAGCGGGGGGCTTCTGATCGCGAACGGGGACCCGCCCGGGATGTCCCGGGCGGGTCAAGCGGTGGCGAGGATCGGAGTGGGTGCTACTCCACGCCCTCGAACTGATGGTCGGCGTTGGGATCGTTCGGGTCGTCGGCGTGCCCGCCACCGGGCAGGCTGGCGTCACCCAGCTCCTCGACGCCGGCCTTCTCCGTCTCCGTGCCGGCCTGCTCGGTCTCCGTGCCAGGCTGCTCGGCTGCGGACTCGACCACCAGGTCGGCCGCCGAGTCGGGCGTCGTCTGATCACCCTGCTGGACGTTGTCCCCGTCCTGTCCGGCGGGATCGGCCGGCTCGACCAGATCGGCTGCCGGCTCGGCTGCGGGCGCCCCGGCCGACAGGTCGGTCGTCGGCGCCGCCGGGGCCGCCTGGTTCGCGGCGAAGGCGATCCCTGCGCCGCCGATGAGGATGGCCGCCAGGGCGGCGAGCGCCGGCTGGCGAAGGCGATCGATGTTCATGTTCTCTCCTTGTCCGTATCGGACCGGCGTCCGATCTCGAGCGCAGCCTATGGCAGCCCCGATGAAGCATCGGTTAATCGGCAGTGCCCGGGATTCACCGGGGATTCATGTGCGAGGAGCACGATTGCACGGTGAAGCTCCTGTTGCTGGAGGACGACATCCGCCTGGCGGGCCTCATCGCTCGCGGCCTTCGACGCGAGGGCAACGCGGTGGACACGGCCGGCACCATCGAGGACGCCCGCTGGTTCGCGACCGAGTCCGCGTACGACGTCCTCATCCTCGATGTGATGCTCCCCGACGGCGACGGCTTCGGACTCTGCCGCGACCTGCGGGCCCGAGGCGATTGGACCCCGGTCCTGTTGCTCACCGCCCGCGACGCCGTCCCAGATCGGGTGCGCGGCCTCGACGTCGGAGCCGACGACTACCTCGTGAAGCCCTTTGCTTTCGCAGAGCTGTGCGCCCGGCTACGCGCCCTGGCGCGTCGGGGGTCGATCGAGCGGCCAAGCGTGCTGGAGATCGGCGATCTGCGCCTTGATCCGGCGAGCCGCCGTGTGACGGTCGCCGACACGAGCCTGTCCCTGACGGCTCGCGAGTTCGCCCTTCTCGAGTACTTCCTGCGCCACCCCGACGAGGTCCTCGGCAGGTCGCGCATCATCGAGGAGGTCTGGGACTGGGCATTCGAGGGTAGTCCACGCATCATCGACGTCTACGTTCGGGCGTTGCGGGCCCGTCTCGGACGTGGGCCCCGGACGCCTCGGGTCGAGACGGTTCGCGGCGCCGGCTATGTGCTCCGCGCCGACCCCTCCCGCGAAAGATGAGCGGAGCCGGCGTGGCATGACGATCAGGGCCCGACTGGCCCTCATCTACGGCGGGGCCATGGTGCTGACGCTCGGGCTCGTCGGTGCCCTCGTCTGGTGGCAGCTGGGTGCCGCGCTCCGCACGGCGCTCGACCAGACCCTCGAGGCGCGCGCCGGTGGCGTCCTGACCGCCCTTGAGAACCAAGGCCAGGTCGGGCTCCAGGAGGGGGACAGGAACGGCCCCGCCGGCGTGGACCTCGCGATGTACGATCAGGCAGGGCGGCTCATCGACGCTACCGCGGGCGTGCCGGCGGGCCTGGTCCCGCCGGCAGCGGGCCTGACGATGGCCGACCTGCGCGTCGGAGCTGCCACGTACCTGATGCGCGTCGCGGAGGGCGAAGGCGGTATCCGCGTCGTGGCTATCGGCAGCCTGGTGGCGATCGATGCGACCCTGGATCGCTTGGCGCGATCGCTCCTGATCGTCGGGGGGGCGGCGGCCCTCGGTTCCCTGGTGGGGGGATGGTGGCTGGCCGGGCGCGCTCTCCGACCGGTAGCGGCGATCACGCACGAAGCCAGCCGCATCGGCGCAACCGACCTGACGCGCCGTCTGCCCGTGCCTCCCCACGACGACGAGCTGGGATCCCTGGCCCGCACGCTCAACGACATGCTGGACCGCGTGGCCGAGGCCGTGCGGCGGCAGCGCACGTTCGTGGCCTCGGCGTCGCACGACCTGCGGACGCCGATCACCGCGCTCCAGACGGAGCTCGAGCTCGCGGGGGATGAGCGGACCACGCCCGACGAGCTGAGGACCGCCGTCCGCTCGGCGCACGCGGATGCCGTCCGGCTCGGCGTGCTTGCCACAGCCCTCCTGGATCTCGCCGCCATCGACGCCGACGGTCGGGCGCTGGTGCGCACGGCCGTGCGGGCCGATGACCTCGTTGCTGCGGTGGTTCGCCGGGTGGTGCCGCTGGCCAAGGACCGCGGCACGGAGGTGCGACAGGTGGCCGAGGCGCGCCTTGTCCGGGTCGACCGCGTCCGCCTCGAGCAGGCGCTCACGAACCTCATCGTCAACGCCATCGCCCATGGGCCGCGGGGATCGGTCGTCGATGTCACCGCCCGCATCGAATCATCCGACATGGCAGGCGGTAGTGGCCAGCAGCTCTGCCTGGAGGTGCTCGATCGCGGGCCCGGGATCCCCGCCGATCTGACCTCGCGGCTCTTCGAGCCATTCAGCCGAGGGCCGCAGAGCACGCTGCCCGGCGCCGGGCTGGGTCTCGCCTCGGCGGCCGCCGCCGTTCGCGCCCACGA
>JBGPMJ010000031.1:0-12730 GCA_041486935.1 Candidatus Limnocylindria bacterium
ACGGTCTTCACGGCCTCGGCCAGCAGCCGGATGGCCTCCGCTTCGGGATCGTGTTCCCGACCGCCGTAAGTGGACTCGACGAGCACCACGTCCGCCCCGTCGACGATGGCGCTCGGATCGCGCAGGATGGGCGTGTTCGGCCGCCCCACGTCGCCGGAGAAGACGATGCGCGTCGGCGCGTCGCCCTCGGCGTCGGCGGCGTCCACCGTGATGATGGCCGAGCCGAGGATGTGGCCGGCGTCGTGGAAGGTCGCCGTCACGCCCGGCGCCACCTCGATGGCCTGCCCGTACTCGAGCCCCGAGAAATGCTCCAGCGCGCGCTCGGCGTCGGCGATGTCGTAGAGCGGCTCGAGGTCCTCGGTCTCGATCTCGGGCGGATGAGCGCGGATCGCCGCCTCGTGGTCGAGGCCGCGCTCGCGCGCTTCCCGCTCGGCGCGGCGTGCCCGCCGTTCGGTCCACTCGACGCGGTCCTTGGCCTGCTCCACCTGGAGCTTGCCGCTGTCGAGGAGGACAAGGCCCGCCAGTTCGACCGTGGCCCGCGTGGCGTGGATCGGCCCCGCGAGACCCTCCTTCACGAGTAGCGGCAGCAGCCCGCAATGGTCGAGGTGGGCGTGAGTGAGGAGGACGGCATCGATGGCCTTCGGGTCGTAGGCGAAGCCGAGTCGGTTGCGCTCGCTCTCGTGCGGCGAGCCCTGGAACATGCCGCAGTCGACGAGGACGCGGGCCCGGGCCGTGGTCAGCAGGAACTGCGAGCCGGTGACCGTCGTGGCGGCGCCGAGGAAGGCGAGCTTCACGCGGCGCCCTCCGCGGGGATCGGCTCGGCGTCCAGCCCGACCAGCAGGCCGGGCAGGCGGCGGAGGGCTCCGGGGGTCCGGCGCTCGCGCATCCCGGCATCCTAGCCGCCATCGCCCCGGGCCGTGCGCGGAGGCGCTACTCTGCCCGCGGCCGGCGATGGCGGTGGAGCGGAGGGATGGACCGATGGGCCTGCTCGAGGGCAAGAGGGCGCTGATCTTCGGCGTGGCGAACGATCACTCGATCGCCTGGGGCATCGCGCAGGCCTTCCATCGCGAGGGCGCGACGATCGGCTTCAGCTCGGTCGAGTCGCTGATCGAGAAGCGGGTGCGGCCCCTCGCGGCCTCGATCGGCTCGACGTTCGTGGAGCCCTGCGACGTGCAGGACGATGCCCAGGTGGCCCGCGTCTTCGACCGCTGGCGCGCCGAACAGGGGCAGCTCGACATCCTCGTCCACGCGCTCGCCTTCGCCCGTCGCGACGACCTCGACGGCGCTTTCGTGGACACCTCGCGCGACGGCTTCGCCGTTGCCCTCGACGTCAGCGCCTACTCGCTCGTCGCGCTCACCCGGGCGGCCCTCCCGCTCATGTCGGCGGGCACATCCGTGCTGACGCTGACCTACTACGGCGCCGAGAAGGTCGTCTCGCACTACAACGTGATGGGCGTGGCCAAGGCCGCGCTCGAGGCGTCGGTGCGCTACCTCGCCGCAGACCTGGGCCCGCGCGGCGTCCGCGTCAATGCCATCAGCGCCGGCCCCGTGCGCACGCTCGCCGCGTCGGGGGTCGCCGGCTTCAAGGGGCTCTACGGGGAGTTCCGCGACACCGCGCCGCTGCGCCGAAACATCACCATCGAGGACGTGGGCGGCGCAGCCGTCTACCTCGCCAGCGACCTGGCCGCCGGCGTGACCGGCGAGGTGCACTACGTGGACGCCGGGTTCAACGTGCTGGCGGTGCCGACCCGGGAGTGATCGGGGGCAACGAAACGCCCGAAGGAACCGCCGCTCCATCGACGCTCGGCTGGCTAGCCATCCGCTCGTCCCCCTTCGCCTTGCGGCTCCAGGGTTACCGGTGCGAGGCCCCTTCGGGCAAGACCTACGTTAGCCGCCGCGGGCGGGGCGTGTCTACGGCGGTTATCCACGAGATTCGGGCCGTTCGCCAAGTTATCCACGTTCCATCCCCGAACGAGCGGGGGGCTGGCGATGTGGACGTCGACAGCGTTGCCACGGCGCTCGTGCCACCATGCGCGCATGCACATCCCCGACCTCGGTCGGCGGGGCGAGGGCTGGGTCGTCCTGCAGGTCGTGGTCATCGTCCTCATCGCCCTCGCCGGCGTGCCCGAGCCGTCCTGGGGTGGCACGGTCGGCGCGGTCACGACCGGCGCGGGTGCCGCGCTCGTGGTGGTCGGGGGTCTGCTCGCCTTCCTCGGCTCGAAAGCCCTGGGTCCGTCGTTCAGCCCGCACCCTCGCCCGCTCGAATCGGCCCGCCTGGTGCAGACCGGCGTCTACGCGCACGTCCGGCACCCGATCTACGGGGGGATCATCCTCGGCGCTTTCGGCTGGGGCCTGTTCGTGGCCAGCCCCCTCGCGCTCCTCCTGTCGATCGGCCTCGTCGTCGTGTTCTCGCTGAAGTCGCTGCGGGAGGAGGCGTGGCTCGGCGAACGCTACCCGGCCTACGAGGAGTACCGGCGGCGGACGCGCCGCTTCCTCCCGACGATCTTCCGACGGAGCCGCGATGACCGACGCTGACCACCCGACCGCCTTCAACCCCGAGGCCCCGCTGCCCGGCGCCCCCGACCCCTGGCGGGGCTCGAGCATGCCGGCGCCGCGCGTCGGTCCGCCCTGGGCGATGACCGAGATGATCGCGGCGGAGCCGGCCTTCGCGGAACGCCTGCTGCGGCGGCTGGCCGCCCCGGACGGCGCCGCCGCCCGGCTTGCGGCTGCCCTGCTGCAGGCGGCGATCGCGGACACGCCGATCCGCATCGTGGGCTGCGGCACGAGCGAGCACGGGGCCCAGGCGGCGACGCTCATCCTGGCCGCCGCGCTGGCCCGCGAAGGCTTCGAGCCTCGCGTCGAGGCGGTCCAGGCCTTCGAGGCGGCCCTGGTGCCGCAGCGCGGCGGGCTCGTCGTCGGCATCTCCCACGAGGGCGGCACGTGGGCCACGAACCGCGCCCTCGAGGCGGCCCGGCAGGCCGGTTCGCGCACGGCCCTCGTGACGGTCAGCGACCGCTCGCCCGGTGCGGCGCTGGCGGACCTGGTCGTGACCACGGAGGAGGCGGACCAGAGCTGGTGCCACACCATCGGCTACCTCTCGCCGGTCCTCGCCGCGCTCGCCGTCGCCGGCCATGTCACGGGCAAGGCGCCCGACGCGGCGGCTGTGCGCGCCGCCCTCGCCGCAGGAACCGGTGGCGCCGACGCCGCCGAGCGGGTCGCGGCCCGGCTGGCCGACGCGTCGCACATCGTCGTCATCGCCTCCGGCGCCGACCGACCGGCCGCGCGCGAGCTGGCCCTGAAGGTCGAGGAGGCGACGTGGCTGCCGACCACGATGCGCGACCTCGAGACGTTCCTCCACGGGCACCTGCCGGCCACGGACGGGACGACCGGCCTCGTGCTCATCCTCGCCGACGACCATGCGCGCGTAGCACGGGTCGAGCGTGCGGCCGAGGCCCTGGCGGCTGCCCGCGCCATCGGGCTGCGGGCGGCGGCGATCCTCTCCGACGCGGCCGACGCCGCACTGCTCATGGCGCCCACGCCCGCCGGGCGGATGCGGGCGGCGCTGCCCGCGGGGCTAGAGGGGCCCGCGGCTGCCCTGGTCGCCACGGCCGTGCCGCTGCAGCTGCTCACCGAGCGGCTGGCCCGGGCGCGCGGCACGAACCCCGATCCGATCCGCCGGGACCATGCGGCCTACCTCGAGGCGGCCGCGCGCCTCCGCTGAGTGCGGACGCCGTCAGCAGCCCTATGCGGGCTCCCGGCTGTCGCCGCCGGCGGCCGCGACGATGCCTTCCAGGACGCGCACGAAGGCCTCGCGATCCCCCTCGGGGATGGCGGCCAGGAAGTGCTCGTCGACCCCGCGCAGGTGGGTCGGTGAGGCGTCGCGGAGGCGCCGCAGGCCGGCCTCGGTCACGACGGCGAACGCGCCGCGCGCGTCGGTCGGGCAGGCCAGGCGCTTGACGTAGCCGTCGTCGACGAGGCGGTCCACGAGGCGGCTCACGCCGCTCCGCGTCAGCAGGAGCCGATCCGCCAGCTCGTTCATGCGCAGCTTGCGCCCGTCGGCGATGGTCAGCTGCACGAGGGCGTCGTAGTCGGCCAGCGAGAGCGACTGCTCCGCCTCCAGCTCGGCCGCGAGCGTGCGCGACACGGCGGCATGGGCACGGATGAAGGCGATCCACGGGGCAAGGCGCGGATCGATGCGCGCCTCGGCCCGCTCGGCGGACGGACGCACGGTAGTGAGCGAAGAAGGGCTGGTCATGGTGGCCGCATGATAGCGCGCCGGTTGCGCCGTCAACGAATGCGGCGCCGCCGACGTGGCGGTGCTGTCGACGGCGCTCTCGACGGCGCTCTCGACGGCGCTCTCGACGGCCTTCGTGCCTTCACCGGTGGCGGGGGCGGAGCGGGGGCTTCGACCGGGGCCGCGGTCTCGGCTCGCAGCGCGTCCAGCGCCGCCTCGATCGAGGGCGCGCCGCGCCCGCCGAGTCGGTCCGCCAGCCGTCGCAGCAGCCCCTCCCCGTCGTGGAGGATGCGCCAGTCGAGGAGCACGCGCCGGTCGTAGGCGTGGATGTCGAACTCCAGGCCGCGCTCGTGGATCGCGAGACTGCTGTGCAGGTGCTCCAGGCCACTGACCATGTCCCGGTAGACGATCCAGGCGTCGCCGTCGCGGGGCAGCCCCAGGCCTGCGGCGAGCCCCTCGCGCACGGTCTGCCGCGCGTCCCCCCGGTGCACCGAGAAGGGCACCGAGTCGCGGATGGTGCCGCGCATCTCGGCGTAGCGGCTGTGCACCACGACCACCGCCCGCTCATCGCCGGCGCGGTTGGCGAAGGCGAAGACGTCCTCGGCCACCCCGCCGTCGGGGGTCGTGAAGTCGAAGAAGCGGAAACCGCGCACCTCGGCGAAGAGGTGGCGCCGGTGGAGGAGGGGGAAGATCTCGCGTTCGTGGCGCTCCACGAACCATCCCTTCGGCTCCTCCTCCCAGCGGGCGCGGCGGAATTCCATGCCGTACTTCTCGGCGAAGCCCTCGACCTGGCCGTGGCCGAACATCGGCAGGCCGGGCAGCGTCACCAGCAGTGTCGCCGCGCAGAAGTAGCGGTCGTCGTCGCCGAACTGATCGATCGCGGTGCGCTCGTCGGGGTTGCTGAGGAAGTTCACGAAGCGCTTCAGCACCTCGGGATCGAACGCGAGCGTCTCCTTGATGAGTGCTCGGTACTCGGCGTTGCGCTCGTCGCGCAGCATGTGCATGAAGGCGCTGTTGTAGACGCGGTGCATGCCCAGGGTGCGTACGAAGTAGCCCTCGAGCATCCAGAAGGCCTCGGCCAGCAGCAGGGTGTCCGGTGCCTCGGCGGCGACCCGGTCCACGACCTCGCGCCAGAACTCGACGGGCATCGCCCGCTCGAAGGCCGCCGTCGACATGCCCTGCCCGACCCGCGTTGGGACGGCGTCACCGCCGCCGCCCGGGGGCGGATACCAGAGGCGCTGGATGTGGCGACGGGCCAGCGTCATGGCCGCGTCGAAGCGGATGATCGGCGAGCGTCGGGCGACATCGAGGATGGTGGCGATGACCGCCTCACGTACCTCGGGCTTGAGGTAGTCGAGCTGCGCCGTGTCGTTCCAGGGCATGCTCGTGCCGTCGTTGCCGTGATAGATGTAGCGCGTCTCTCCGCTCTGGCGATCGACGCGCTGGAAGACCACGGCCGCATCGCTGCGGTCCCAGTAGCCGTCCTCGATGCGGATGGTCACCCGCTTGTCGCGCGAGAGGTCGGGGCCCGTGAAGCGGTACGACGGGTAGGGCGGCTCGGGCAGCGAGAGGAATCGCTCGGGGTGCTCGATCACCCAGCGCGCGTCGAGGCCCATGTGGTTGGGCACCATGTCGCTCGACAGGCGGACGCCGTGGCGCATGGCCCTCTCGCGCAGGTCCGCCAGCGCCGCCTCGCCGCCCAGCTCGTCGGCGATCCGGTAGTCATCGAGGGAGTAGGCCGAGCCCGCCGCGTCGGGATCGCCCATGCGCTGCTTGATCTCCGCCGAGGCGTGGCTGCGCTGCCACAGCCCGATCAGCCACAGCCCGTTGACGCCGCGCCGGGCGAGCGTCGCCAGCTCCTCGTCGGGGATCGCGTCGAGGGTGCGGATCTCCCGTCCGTAGGCGCGAGAGAGCTGATCCAGCCAGACATGCGTGGACTTCGCGATGAGGACGACGCGCGGCATCCAGTCCCGGTCGGCCGAGAACCGCTCCTCGTCGGGATCGCCGGCGGTGGCGCGCAGGCCGATGGCCACGGGCGTACCGGCGGCGGGCCCAGTGGCCGCCTGCCAGCGCAGGCGCGCGGCGTGGTCCTCCTCGTCCAGCACGTCGAGAACCAGCTGGAGGTCGTCGAGCAGGTCGCCCAGCGAGTCGCCCCAGCGGTCGCGGATGAGGCGGATCTGGGCGGCCAGCGAATGCGGCGCCTCGCGGGCCGGCGCAGAGAGGATCTCGAGCAGGTCCGACGCGCCGCCCTCGCCCTCGGCCGCGATCGGAGCGGTGAGTGCGAGGCGCGACGCGAATGCCTCCGCCACGCGTCGGGTGGCCAGGCTCTCCGGCGCGCCATCGTCGAAGAGCGGCCGGAACGGCGTGAGGGCCGGGTTCGCTGCGGCCAGTCGCAGCAGGAGCAGCTCCTCGAGAACGGCGGCCCGGCCCCCTCCGTCGGCAAGCTCCGCCGTCGGCGTCGCCTCCCCACGGTAGGCGGCGGCCGCGGGGTAGCGCTTGACGAAGGGCGTCAGCCCCGAGCGCACGCGCCTCGCACCGAGTTCGGCCTCGAGTCCGGCTGCGGCGCGCCCGACGGCGCCCTGCGGGCCCTCGCCGCCCAGGACCGCAGCGAGCCGGTGGAGCGCCTCGTGCAGGAGGCCGGCCGCCAGCAGCTCACCCGGGTCGACCTCCATCCGGAGTGCCAGGCGCCGAACCGCGGGCAGATCCACGTGCGCCGTGTCGCCATCGATGGCGAACGTGGCGCCCCGGAGCCCGAGTCGGTCCCGGGCGGACCGGACGAGGCGGAACTCGTGACGGGGCATCAGGCGCCGGCTTCGGTGGCGGCCGCCGAAAGGTTCGCCACCGAGCTCTCGGCGAGGTTGCAGCGGATGCGCTCGTAGCCGAGCTGCTCGGGCGACTCGATCTCGATGGGCATGCGCCGGTAGTCCATGCCTAGCGCTCGAGTGCGGCGATCTTCTCCACGCGGCGCTGGTGCCGCCCGCCTTCGAAGACACCGGCCACGAAGGCCTCGACACACGCCTGGGCCACCTGGCTACCCACGATGCGGGCGCCCATCGAGAGCATGTTGGCGTCGTTGTGCTCTCGGCCAAGGCGCGCCGTGACCGGATCAGCCGCTTCGACGCAGCGGATGCCGCGGATCTTGTTGGCCACGATCGCCTCCCCGGTGCCGCTGCCGCCCAGTACGATGCCGCGGGCGCATTCACCTGCCGCGACCGCCCGCGCCGCGGGGGCGATGACGTCGGGGTAGTCGACCGGCTTGGTGGAGTCGGTGCCGAAGTCGACCGGCTCGTGCCCCGCCGCGCGGAGCCACTCGATGACCGGTGCCTTCAGCGGAAACCCCGCGTGGTCAGCGGCGACGGCGATGCGCATACGTGGACCCTACCATCGTCAGCGGCCCCGTCGCGGGGTCCCGGGGTTGCGCTCGGTGCGCGCCTCGGCTGCCCGGATGCGCGACTCGACGAGCACGTCGCAGGCCTCGTCCGGGTCGTCGGTCACCTTGAGCAGGCGGATGTCGGCCGGGTCGAGCTTGCCCTCGCGGGCGGCCGGATCGGCCAGCCAGTCGAGCAGCCCGCGCCAGTAGGTCGAGCCGAAGAGGACGATCGGGAAGTGCTCGATCTTGCCGGTCTGCACCAGGGTCACCGACTCGAAGAGCTCGTCGAGCGTGCCGTAGCCGCCGGGGAAGATGACGAAACCCTGCGCGTACTTGACGAACATCATCTTGCGCACGAAGAAGTAGCGGAAGCGGATCTCGAGGTCGAGGTAGGGGTTCGACTCCTGCTCGTGGGGCAGTTCGATCGAGCAGCCCACGGAGTAGCCACCGGCGCCCTGGCACCCCTTGTTGGCCGCCTCCATGATGCCCGGGCCGCCGCCGGTGATGACCGTGAAGCCGTGCTCCGCAAGGCGCGCGCCGATCTGCCGCGCCGCCTCGTAGGTCGGGTCGTCCGGCAGGGTGCGGGCCGAACCGAAGACGGTCACGGCGGGGCCGAGGCGGGCCAGCGTGTCGAAGCCCTCGACGAACTCACCGAGGATGCGCAGCGCGCGCCAGGCGTCCGTCTCGAGGAAGGTCGTGTCGGCGTAGGGGGCCGCCTGGAGGAGCTTGCGGTCCTCGGTGGCGCGCGGCCGGTGGTGGTTCTCCTTCATCGTCGCAGGATAGCCCGTGCAGCGCGGCGGAGCGAGGCGAGCGACTTCGCGGCGACCCTGCGGCGACGACAGGGGCTGTTGCATGGTGCGCAACAAATCGAGGAACAGCAGGCCCTGGAGGGCCCGCAGGGAGGCAACGGGCCGCCTCAAGGCTCCGCCGGCAGCGCGATCACGCTCAGCTGCCGGGGTTCCTGCGCCGGGAGCGCTGCTCGGGACGCCGGAAACTGCCTGTTTGGTGTTCTGCACGCAACACGGCCCGCTGGCCACCGCTCCCGCTGGGGCGGGACGCAGGGGCATCGTGACGGCCGCGCTATACTACCGGGGAGTATCAGTCGCCCGGTCACGGCCGGGCCACAAGGGAGGCGACACGAACCCGCCATGGCCATCGCGATCGACCCCGTCTGCGGCATGCAGGTCGAGACGGTGGGTGCGCAGCTCAGCTTCGAGTTCGAAGGTAAGACGTACTACTTCTGTGGCAAGGGCTGCCTACTCGACTTCAAGGACGACCCGAAGCGCTTCCTCGACCCAGACCACGAGCCCTCGATGTAGTCCGGACACCTTCGCGCGCGGTAGGCGGACGGGCCAGATAAGCGCGCGATAAGCGGGCGATGAGCGGCGATCGATGGCCGCTCGCTAGGGTCCGCGGACAAGTCCGGCCGATCGGCGACCGGACGCCGTCTGATGACGAGGTCCGCGGTCATGACCAATCTCTTCGCCTGGAGCCCTCCTGTACCCCGCTGGCTCGCTGGGGTCGTCCTGCTCGGCCTGCTGGCGGCCGCGGTCTTTCTGTTGACCGGATCCGATCCCGCGGCGCTCAAGGATCTTGGCAGCTGGCGCTGGCCGCACCAGGCGCGCGTCGGCTGATCGGGCGCCGTGCCGATCCTGGATCAGCCGCGCCCACCGGCGATCCCGGCGTCGGCACTGAGGCGGGAGGCCAGGTAGACCGGGATGACCGAAAGCAGGATCGCGACCACGCCGGCGACGTTGACGACCGGGACCTGGTTGGCCAGCCGGAAGCTCTGGAAGATCCAGATGGGCAGGGTCTTGACGCCCCCGGCCGTGAAGATGGTCACGATGACCTCGTCGAAGGAGAGCGCGAAGGCCAGAAGGGCGCCGGCCAGGAGCGACGTGCGCACTGCCGGGAACGTCACGTAGCGGAAGGTCTGGAATGAGTCCGCACCCAGGTCGGCCGAGGCCTCCTCGAACGAGCGAGCCGTCCGCCGAAGCCGGGCGATCGCGTTGTTGTAGACGAGGACGATGCAGAACGTGGCGTGCCCGATGACGACGGTCAGGTAGCCCAGAGGGATGCCGAGCTTGGCGAACGTCGCGCTGAGCGCCATGCCCGTGATGATGCCCGGCAGGGCGATCGGGAGGATGACCACGAAGGAGACGGCCTCTCGACCGAAGAAGTGGTGGCGGCTGACGGCTAACGACGCGAGCGTGCCGAGGATCAGCGCCACGACCGTGGCGCTGATGGCGGCCAGGACGGACGTCAGGAAAGCCTGTTGGAGGCCGGTGCTCTGGAATGCTTCCAGGTACCACCTGAACGACAGTCCGACGGGCGGCCAGACCGTGGTCGTCCCGGCGTTGAGCGAGTACACGAAGATGAGCGCGATGGGCGCGTAGATGAACGCCAGGATGGCGATCGTGGCGACCCTCAGGGCGATCCGAGTCGCCCTCCCGCTGCTCATCACAGCGCCTCGAATGCGCCTAGCTTGCGGGCGACGACCAGGTAGACGACCACGATGCTCAGCGGGATGAGCGCGTAGGCGGCGGCCAGCGGCAGGTTCCCGCCGGCTCCGACGTTGGCGAAGATAAGGTTGCCGATGAACTGCGTCGTCGAGACGAGCTGCGGGGCGATGTAGTCCCCCAGCGTGAGGCTGAACGTGAAGATCGAGCCTGCGACCACGGCCGGGAAGGCGAGCGGAAGGACCACGCGGCGGAATGTCACCCAAGACCGGCCGCCGAGGTCCGACGATGCCTCGAGCAAGGAGTCGGGGATCCGCTCAAGGCCAGCGTAGACGGGCAGGATCATGTACGGCAGCCACAGGTAGGTGAAGACGAGCCAGACGGCCAGGTCGCCTTGCCCGGGGCCGCGCAGGCCTAGAGGCTCCAGCACCCAGTTGAGGACCCCCTCGTTGGCCAGGATCAGCCGCCACGAGTAGATCTTGATGAGGTAACTGGCCCAGAGAGGCATGAGCACGAGGACGACGAGCAGCCCGCGGCGACGCGGCGAGGCGACACGGGCCATGTAGTACGCGATGGGGAAGGCCAGGATGGCACAGGAGACGGTCACGGCCGCAGCCGTCAGCAAGGTGCGCAGGGTGACTTGGGGATAGGGATCCCGAGTCAGACTGAAGAAGTTCTCGAGGGTCGGCTCATAGATGATTCGGCCGGTGAAGGCGTCCCGGGAGAAGAACGCGTTGAGGAAGAGGAAGAAGAGGGAGCCCAGGTAGAGCACGCCGAGCCAGCCCGCGGGCCCGAGCAGAGTCAGGCCCAGCCGTACGCGCGGTCGACGGTGCAGCCACCCGGAAAGACGCCGGGTCGCTCCCGGTGGTGGGGGTGGGATCGGTCGCGCGAGGTCCGCCATGCCGCCCTGGTCCGTGGTGGATGAAGGCCCGGGCTCGCGTACTGCGAGCCCGGGCCGATGGCTATCGCCGATCGTGCGTGATCAGCCCTTGATCTGGGTCCAGGCCTCGATCCACTTGGCGAAGCCGACGCACTTCACGTCGGTCCGGCCATCGAGGCACTTCTCCTCCGGCGTCGTCCAGTACCAGACGTCGTTCCAGAAGGTGTCTTGGGCGGCATGGAACAGTGCGCAATGGTCAGCCATCGTCGTGGTCACCGAGATGGTCGGGGTGAACTGTTCCGGTGTGAGCTCACACGACTTGGCATTCGCGGGCGCCTCGCCCCAGTAGTCGGCGATGGCCGCGTTCGTCTCCGGCGAGACGATGTGGTTGATGAACAGGTAGGCGCAGTTGGGGTGCTTCGTCTTGGAGTTGATCATCCAGGTGTCCGACCACCCGGTCGATCCCTCCTCCGGCTTGACCGTCTCGACCGTGGTGGGTGGATCGCCGCTGCCGAGCAGGTTGGCGTTGATCTGCCAGGTCGTGCCCACGGTGGCGTCGCCCTGGGCGAATGCCTCGATCTGCTTGGTGTAATCGGTCCAGTACTGCCCGATCATCGGCCGCTGTTGCTTGAGCAGCGCCACCGTGGCGTCGAACTGCGTCTGATCGAGCGCGTAGGGGTTCTTGATGCCCAGACCGGGCTTCGTCTTCATCAGCACGACGGCCGCGTCGGCGATGTAGATGGGTGCGTCCCACACGGAGACCTTGCCCGCGAAGGGCTGGCTGGGGTCGAACATCGCGGCCCAGTTGGCCGGCGGGGGCGTCACCTTGTCCGGGCGCCACATGAGCAGGTTCGCGCCCCGGCCGTGGGGGATGCCGTAGTGGACGCCATCGAACGTGTTGAACGACTGATCCTTGAGGCCCGGGAAGATGTCGGCGTAGTTGGGCACGAGGTCCGTGTTGACGGGCTGGACGTAGCCGCCCGTGGCGAGCCGCTTGGCGGCGTCGCCTGAGGCGGAGATGACGTCGAACTGTTCGGGGTTCGTCGTCATCAGGCTGTACGCCTCGTCCGATGTCCCGAAGACCTGCGCCTGCACGTCGCAGCCCGTGTCCTTCTCGAATTGCGTGACCCAGTCGTATTCCGGGTACGTCGAGCCGTCCTCCACATAGCCGGCCCAGTTCAGCGTCGTCACGACGCCCTCACCGGCACCGAGCGAGGTCACCATGCTCGGCGCAGGCGAGCCGGCCGTGCCGCCGCAGGCGGCCATGATGAGCGCCGCCGAAGCGGCCACTCCGAACAACCTCCGATGGATCATGCGCGTTGTTCCTCCTCCATCCCGAGCCGCCCCTCCGCGATGGGCCGGCAATGACGGCGCTTCCATACGAGCCGGACGGCCCGGCCGCGTGCGGCAAGCACCTCGCTCGATGACGTCCGCAGGTTCTGCTGCGTGACCACCAATTCCGAGCCCGCATCGAGGGCAACGATATACCGCGTGTCGGGACCGATGTAGACGACCTCCGCGATGCGCCCCGGCGCGCTGACCTCGTCGGATTCCACCTCATCGGTCGGTTCGGCGAAGTGGATCTTCTCAGGCCGGATGGTGAACAGGCCGTCCTCCCCGAGAATCGCGCGAGCGACGTCGCCGCGCAGCAGGTTCGATGTGCCCACGAAGCCGGCCACGAACGCCGTCGCGGGCCGCTCGTAGACATCCGCCGGCGCGCCGATCTGCTCGATCCGGCCGCGGTTGAAGACGGCCAGGCGGTCGCTCATCGTGAGCGCCTCCTCCTG
>JBGPMJ010000032.1:0-12597 GCA_041486935.1 Candidatus Limnocylindria bacterium
ACGCCCCAGCCGTTGATGGCGATGGAGACCGCCACCAGGACCACGGTCCACCAGCGGACGCCGTAGCGCGCCAGGCCCAGCGTCATCAGCACGAGCAGGAACGGCGCGAAGTCGTTGCTGAAGCGATACCCGAACTGGACCCAACCCTGGCTGAAGTGCATGAGGTTTGCCACGGCCACGGCACCGACCGCGAGAGCCGAGCCGAGCACGATGCGGCGCCGCAGGTCGCGCCGGACGACGGGCACGGCCAGCAGCCAGGCGGGACTGGTCAGGATGAGGCTCATGCCCAGGCGATCGGGCTGGAGGAGCGGACAGGCCGGGTCGAGCAGCGCGAGGCCGCACTCGGGCCTCACCTGCGGCAGCCAGGCCAGCATGATCACCAGGTTCTGGGGCAGGTAGCGCGGATCCTGCAGGGCCCACTCGCCGGGGTGGTAGGTGATGCCCTGGAGTACCGGCAACAGCTGCGCCAGGAGACCGTCGGGGGTTGGGCGGTACTCGTGCCCGTAGAGGTACTCGTACGCGGGATGGAAGAGCTGGCCCGTGGCGGCCAGGTCGTACTCGAGGAGCAGGAGTACCGCGACGGCCGCGCCCAGCCCGGCCGAGAGGCCGCGCCGCCGCAGCGTCCCGCCGCCCCCCACGAAGAGGAAGAAGGGGGCGGCGAAGATCGTCGTCAGGCGCGCCAGTGCGGCCAGCCCGAAGAGGACGCCGGCCAGGAACTGCCGGCGGTCCACGAGCGTCCGCGGGGTACCGTCCTCCGCGGCTCCGCTCCGCTCTGCGTCGAGGGCGGCGGTGATCGCCAGCAGCAGGAACGTGGAGGCGACGATGTGCGCCATGAACCAGGTGCTGCCCAGCATCCCCGCGTACCAGGCCACCGTGCCGAAGCCGTAGAAGAGCGTGGCCAGCACGGCCACCAGCGGGTCCGTAGTCAGCCGCGCGGTGAGCCGCCAGGCGAGGCCCACGTTCACCCCGCCGAGGAGCGCGGCCAGGAGGGCGGCGTTCGTGCCCAGGCCGGTCGCGGCCACGAAGGGCATGAGCAGCACGGCCGGCAGCGGCGGGAAGGGGATGAGGCCGCGCCCGGCCTCGCCGGCGAGGGGGTAGACGTCCTGGAAGTAACCGTTCTGGACCGGGCCGCTCTCGACCGGCCAGGGGATCCAGGCACGGCCCTGCAGGAAGGCATCGGCCTGCCACACGAAATGGTTGTATATGTTCTGACGCTCGGGGTTCGAGAGCACGTAGACGAGTGCGCCGAGGACGGCGAAGCCGACGCTCAGCCAGCGGGGGTCGAGCGATGCCAGCGCGGCGCGGACGGTCGCACCGATGCCTCTCGGGAGCGCGGCGCCGTCGGGACCGGGGTCGGCCGTTGCTATACTCCCCTCCACCCTCGTCGCTCGTTCTGGAGGCCGGCCGGCAGTTGACGACACCCGGGGTGGGTCAGACCGATCGGAGCCTCGGAGCGTCGGGTCGCTCGGTCCGGGCGCCGACGGTCGTCTCCGCCGTGACGATCCTGCTCCTCGCCGGACTGGCGCTCCGGCTCATCATCGCATACGTCCTCTACCCCGGATCCGGGTTCGAGACGGACATCGCGAGCTTCACGGCCTGGGCGCAGACGCTCGTCGCGCACGGCCCCGGCGGCTTCTACGCCTCCGCGGGCTTCGCCGACTACCCGCCCGGCTACCTCTTCGTGCTGTGGCTGGTGGGCCTCCTCGGCAACGTCGTGGCGGGGATCACGGGGGCCGACCCGACCTCGGTCGTCACCGCGCTCCTCAAGGTGCCGCCCATCGCCGCCGACATCGCCATCGGCGCGCTTCTGTACCGCCTCGCCCGACGCTGGCTCGGCGCCCGGCCGGGGGCGGAGCGGCTGGCACTCATCGCGGCCGCCCTGTACGTGTTCAACCCCGTCACCTGGTACGACTCGGCGCTGTGGGGGCAGGTGGACTCGGTGGGCACGCTGGCCATGCTCGGCGCGATCGCGCTGCTCATCGAGGGTCACGCCGAGGGGGCCACGGCGATGACCGTCGTGGCGGGCCTGGTGAAGCCCCAGTACGGCATCGTCATGCTGCCCATCCTGGGTGCGGTCCTGCTCCGACGCCACCTGCTGCGACCGGGCAGCGGCCCGCAGGTCAGTGGTGGACCCGCCTTCTTCCGGGCCTGGGCGGCCCAGGAGCAAGGGGCCTGGCGGCTCATCTCCTCGGCCGCCGTGGGCGCTCTCGTCCTTCTCCTGCTCATCGCCCCCTTCGGACTCGACCTGCCCGGTCTGCTGCGGCGGATGGCCGAGGCCGCCGGCGGCTACCCCTGGCTGAGCGTCAACGCCTACAACCCCTGGGCTCTCGTGGCCCCGGAGGGCCACTCCTCGCTGGCCAGCGGTGGTGGCTGGTCGCCGGACACGGTGCCGCTCGTGGGGCAGATCCCGGGCGTGGTCATCGGCACCGCGCTGCTCGCGCTCGGCTTCGTCGTCGGCGTGGGCCAGCTCCTGCGTCGCGCGGACCGGCGCTCGATCCTCCTCGCCGCGGCCTTCCTCAGCCTGGCCTTCTTCGTCCTCCCTACCAGGGCCCACGAGCGCTATCTCTTCCCGGCGTTCGCCTTCCTGCCCCTCCTCGCCCTGCAGGACCGGCGCACGCTGCTGGCCACGCTCCTCCTCGCGCTCGCCTCGTTCATCAACCTCCACGCCGTCCTGACCGTCCCGCTCTACGGCACGCCCAACGTCGACGACCTCGCTTTCGGCGCCGAGTTCCGCACCTTTCCCCTGGTCGCCTCCAGCGCCCTCGTCCATACGGCCGTGTTCGTGTTTCTCCTTTGGCGCAGCGCCGCCGTGCTTCTCGGCCGCCGCGGCGTCTTCCGGGCCGAGGCGGCCGCAACGATGGCGCTGGGCGGCGCGGCCCGCCCGGCCCTCCGCCGGCCGGGCGGGGCCCGGGCGGCGGATTCGAGGCCTCCCCCGCCGTTTCCTCTAGCCGCCCCGTTCGGCGCCGTCGCACCGGCGCCGTGGCTCGAGGAGGTTGGCGGCGAGCGACGCGTCTTGCCGGGGCCGGGCCGGGATCTCGGTGCGGAGATCGCGTCCAGCATCGCCTCGCGCGCTCGCGGCATGCTCGGCGCCCGGCTCGGCGCCCGCCTCCTGCGGCGCGACCGCAGCGCCGCGCTCGCCGGCGAGGGGGGTGGCCGCATCGGCCGGCTCGACCTGCTCGTGGCCCTGCTGATCGTGCTCGCCGCCCTGACGCTGCGCGGGTGGCGCGTCGGAGAGCCCTACGACATGCACTTCGACGAGGTCTACCATGCGCGGACCGCGACGGAGTTCCTGCAGGACTGGCGCTACGGTCAGCCGCACGCGATCTACGAGTTCACCCACCCGCACCTTGCCAAGTACCTCATGGCGGCGGGCATCGTCGCCTTCGGGAACGACCGGGTCACCGGGAACGCGCAGCTCGGCTTCGCCGCGCGTGATGCCGTCGTCGAGACCCGCTGGGATGGCGGCGGGCTCGTGCCGCGACGTGCCGGGGACCGCCTGTACGTCTCCGGTCCGGGCGGCGTGCGCGTCTACGACCTCGCCGACCGCGGCCTGGTGGCCATGATCACCCTCGGTGACGGCGCTCAGCCCGGAGCCCTGGCGGTGGACGCCGGCGCACACCGGCTGCTCATCGCCGACCTCGCCGGAGTCGTCTGGGCCTTCGAGACCCAGGCTCTGGACGACGTTCGCGCCGGCGCCGATCCGAGCGCGCTGAGCGAGGCCCACCGCCTCGGCGACCTCGGCGGCCCCGCGCTGACGATGAGCGTGGACCGGGAGGGGCGCGAGCTGCTGGCCGTGCTCGAGGGGGACCGCGTGGCGGCCCTCGCCCTCGCCGATGGCGCGCGGCTGGCCGGGGCCACGCTGGCCGGTGCGGCCGACGTCACCAGCCTCCAGGGCGGTAAGCGCCTGGTCGTCGACGCGCGGCAGGTGACGGACGCGGGCACGACGGCGACTCGCCTTGCCACGATCCTCGGTGACGACGCCGAGCGGATCCGGGCGCTGCTCGCCGACGGCGCGGGCGACGTCGTCATCGCCTCGTCCGTGGCCGAAGACGCACGCGGCAAGGTGCAGACGGCGATCGACGCCGGCGAGCTGCCCGGCGCCCGACTGGAGACCGGGGAGCTGGCCGCCGTGGCCGCCACCGAGGGCCTCTACCTGCTCGATGCCGCCACGTTCGTGCAGGTGGACCTCTTCCCGACCGCCTCGCCGGCCACGGGGCTGGCCCTCGTGGAGCGGGTCGGCGAGCCGACGGTCTACGTCGCGGCCGGGGCGCAGCTGGAGCGCGTCGAGGTCCGCCGGGACGCGGCGCCGGTGCAGCTCGAGGCGGTCTGGCTGCCGGCGGCCGCGCGCGACGTCCTCTTCGACCCGGCCACGAAGCTCGTTCACGTCCTCGGACGCACACCTGACGGCGCGGCCGACACGATCTACGTCGTGGAGCCGCGCGCCAACGCGGTCTTCGCCGACGCCCGCCTCCCGGCGACGCCCGTGGCGTGGGCCCTGGACGCCCAGCCCGAGCGGCCGAGCGACGACCGCGAGGAGCTGCTGACCATCGCCGCGGACGGGTCGCTGGCTGTGGTCGACAGCGGGAGCAACGCCTTCGCCTGGCGCTTCCCCGGCGTCATCGCCGGGGCGCTCATGGCCGGCCTCGTCTTCCTGCTCGGCCGGCTGCTTGTCCGCCGCCGAAGCGTGGCCCTGATCGCGGCCGGCCTCCTGCTCGTGGACGGCATGGCCTTTGCCCAATCGCGCATCGCCATGAACGACACGTACGTCGGGCTGTTCATCGTGGCCGCCTACACCGCCTTCGCGGCCGTCTGGCTGGGCGCCTGGCGAGGTCGCAGCGCGGTGCTCATCGGGCTCCCGCTGGTGGGCATCCTGCTCGGGCTGGCGCTGGCCGCGAAGTGGGTGGGCATCTACGCCATCGGCGGCATCGTCCTGCTCGTGCTCCTGCGCTCGGCGCTCGGGCGGATCGCCGCCCTGCTGGCCATGATCGCCCTGACTGGCGTCCTGGGTTGGCTGGCCATGAGCTCGCCCGGCTCGAGCTCGCCGGACGCGCTCGGCACGAGCGTCGTGGCGCTCTTCGCCGCGGCCGTGACCGTCGTCGTCCTGCGCTACCTGGGCGCCAGGACGATGACGCTCGGGGCGGGCTCCATCTTCGCCGTCGCGGTCGCCGTCGCGCTGGTGCTGCTGAAGGGCAACGCCGTCTTCTTCGTGATCATGGTCGGCCTCACCCTGCTGCTGGCGGTGGCCATCGTCCTGCGGCCCGTCCGCTTCACGCTCGACGAGCTTCGCTTCGCCGTCCTCGCCCCCGGGGTGGCCGGCGCGGCGCTGGGGCTGGCCTCCATCGCCTTCGGCTCCGCGCTCCCGGCCGAGGGGCCTCTGGGGGCGCCGACGCTGCTGGCGGGGGGCCTGCTGCTCATCGGCTCGGGCATCGCGGCGTATCTCGTCGTGGCCCTGGCCGGCCGGGCCGGCCTGGGGCCGCTCGCGCCGCTGCCCGAGCCCGGCGACCCCGAGACGCTCCTCGAGCCGGCCGCGCCCGCCCCGCAGGGCTGGATGCTGCCCGGTTGGCACTGGGGCGTCCCGTGGCTCTGGGCCCTGGTCTGCCTCACGGCCATCCCACTCGCCGTCTACGTCGCGAGCTACTACCCCTGGGTGGAGCTGGGCAACCGCTGGACCGAGTCTCTGCCGGCGGGCAACACCGGCCAGACGTTCCTCGCCCTACAGCAGTCGATGTACAACTACCACAACGATCTGCGCGCGACCCACGCCGCGTCATCGCCGTGGTGGGCCTGGCCGTTCGACCTCAAGCCGGTCTGGTTCTACCTCGCCGGCCTCGGCGGCGGCTCGACGGCGATCATCTACGACGCCGGCAACCTCGTCCTCTTCTGGCTCTCCGTGCCCGCCATGGCCTGGACCGCCTGGACCGCCTGGCGGCGGCGTAGCACGGCGCTGGCCCTGGTGGTGATCGGCTTCGCCAGCCAGTGGCTGCCCTGGTCGCGTATCGACCGAGCGACGTTCCAGTACCACTACTACACGACCCTGCCCTTCCTCGTACTGGCCGTGGGCTACTTCCTGGCCGAGTTGTGGCACGGCCCCTCGGCGCGAACGTGGCTGCTGGCCCGTGCGAGCGCCGCCACCGCGATCGTGGCGCCGGCGCTGCTGTGGCTCCTGCGCGCCCCACTCTGCGCCGTGTCCGGCGTGCAGCAGATGAACCCGGGCTCGCAGGCCTGCGGCTACGTGAGCGAGGCGTTCGTGCTCACCGAGCGGGTCGCGGTCTCGCTGCTCGTGCTGGTCGTCGGCGTGCTCGTCTTCGCCTGGCAGGTGCGGACGCTGGGCATCGGCGCGGACGCGGACGGGGCCGGCAGCGCAGACCGCGCCGCGCGGCGCTTTCCGTCGGGGTCCGGCTGGGTCGGGCTGACCGTCGTCTCCACGACCGCGGCGCTGGCGCTCGTCCAGACGCGCTTTGCGGAGACGCCCCTCGTCTCGGCCCCCATCGGCGACCTGGCGCCGACGGTGGCGGCCGCGGCGATCCTGCTGCCGCTGGCCTTGGCGGCCTGGCTCGTGCTGGGCGCGCGCGACCCGCGGCGCTTCGCCGTCGGCGTTGTCGGCGCCATGGTGCTCTGGTTCGTGCTCTTCTACCCGGACATCGGGGCGCTGCCCGTGCCCACCGGCCTGGCGCGGCTCTTCCAGACGCTGCCGCTGCCGACCTACAACTACGATTTCCAGTTCGCGGTCAACACGGCCGCCGCGGTCAAGACGTCCGTGCTCAGCGTCGAATCGCTGGCGCTGACCGCGATGGTCGCCTTCCTCGCCGTGGCCGCCATGTACGCCACGTGGTCCTGGCGCCTCGCCTCGGCGGCCGACCGGGCGGGGTCTGCGCCGGACGAGGCGGCACCGGCCGCCTGAGCCCCAGGCGGGGGCTCTCCGGCCCCCTCCGGCTGCCAGACGGGTGAGGTGGGCCCCGTACCATCCGGCAGTCCCCGCTGGGACGGCCGTGCTATGGAGTCGGGGGCGCCACGCGCCGAGACTCAGCTCGACCGACCGGGATCTCCCGCCCCCGGTCGCTGAGGAGTGCCGAGTCCACCGCCATGTCGACCATCATCCGCCGCGTCGCCCTGCTCGCCCTCGTCGGCGCGCTCCTCCTTCCCGCCGCGCCGCCGGTCGCCGCCGCCGACACGACCCCGATGGCCGAGGCAGAGCAGCAGGTCGTGGCCCTCCTGAACCAGCAGCGTGCCGAGGTCGGCCTCCTGCCGCTGCAGGTGGACATCCGTCTGCGTACGATCGCCCGGGCGCGTGCCACCGACATGGCCGTGAAGGGCTACTTCGCGCACCAGCAGCCCGACGGGCGTTGGGCCTGGGACCTCATGACCGAGGCCGGCATCACGTGGTATGGCGCCGGCGAGATCCTCGCCGCGAACGGCTGGGGCGAGCTGTCCGAGTCCGCCACCGGCGCCGCGCAGCAGTGGCGCGACTCCTCCTCCCACTACGCCATCGTGACCGGCCGCGACTACAACTACTTCGGCGTCGGCCTCGCCGTGGACGCCGCGGGCAAGAAGATCTGGGCCACGATCTTCCTCAAGGGCCCCGACCGCACCGGTGCCTTGGCGAAGCTGACCACGCCGAGCACGGCCACGGCGATCTCGGCCGGCGCGGCCGCCCAGCCGAGCGTGAAGCGGAGCGTGACGATCAGCTGGACCGGCGCGGATCCACCCCTCCAGGTGCTCACCGCCGGCCTGCGCGACTATAGGCTCCAGACCCGTTACGCAGGCGACAGCACGTGGATCACGCTCAACGCGGCCACCACGTCCACGTCCATCGCGCGCGGCCTGTGGGTGGGCCGGGTCTACGAGTTCCGCGTCCGGGCTCGGGACAACGCCGGCAACTACGGCGCCTGGTCAGCCCCCATCACCATCGTTCCCTGACCCCCGGCCCGCGCCGCGCGCGGCGCGGCTGGGACGTCGGCGCTGAAGTCGCGCGGCAACGCCCCCTGCGCCGCCAGGCGGCGGATGACGAAGCCGTAGTAGTCGTCCACCTTGGCGGTGATGCTCGGCCACGAGAACTGCTGCGCGCGCTCGCGCCCCGCGGCGCCCATGGTCACGCGCAAGGCCGGATCGTCGAGCAGGCGCGAGATGGCGCTCACGAGCGCGTGATGGTCGCGTGGTGGCACGAGCAGCGCCTGCTCTCCGCGCCGCACCACGCCCTTGTAGCCGTGGATGTCGCTGCACACGATGGGCGTACCGGCTGCCATCGCCTCGAGCAGCACGATGCCGAACGATTCCTGGCCGGTGGCCGGTGAGACGAAGACGTCCGCGGTGGCAAAAAGGCGCGCCTTCTCCGTGTCGCCGACGCGCCCCAACAGCTCCACGCCCTTGAGTCCGCGGGTGGCGATGTAGCGACGCACCTCGCGCTCCTGTGGCCCGCTCCCGACCACGATGAGCCGGCAGTCGTGGCCGGCGCGGCGCAGGACGCGGAACGCCTTGAGCAGCACGAGCAGCCCCTTGCGCTGCTCGAAGCGGCCCACGAAGAGGATGTTGGCGGTCCCGTCGCGCCAGCGCTCGATCGGCTCGAGGCTCTCGTAGCGGGTCAGGTCCACGCCGTTGGGAATAAGCTTGTAGTCGCCCGGGAAGTAGCGGTCGATGAAGTGGCGCGCCGCGGCGCTGACCGCGATGCGCCCGTGGAGGCGGCGGGCGTAGCCGCCCAGGAAGCGGCGGCCGAACTCGTAGCTCGTGCTCCAGCCTGCGTAGGCGTGGAAGGTGGCCACGTTGACGCTGCGCGACTCGCGCAGCAGGAACAGTGAGAGCAGCGGCACGAACGGCTCGTGGAAGTGGAGCACGTCGAAGCGTTCGCGCTCGAGCAGGGCGCGGATCTGCGAGAGGTAGCGGGGCGAGACGGTGAGTGTCCCCACCGACCCGTTGGTGGGCACGCTGAAGCCCCGTCCGAGGCGGATGACGTCTCCCTCGCTGGCCCGCTGGAGGCCGTGCGTGCTGCTGATGATGCGCACGTCGTGGCCGCGCTCGATGAGCCCTTCGTAGAGGTATCGGACGTGCTCGTTGACACCGCCGGGCAGCGGGTAGATGTAGGGCGTGACGAGGCCGATCTTCATGCCGGCCGCTCCCGTTCCCCCATCTCGCGCTCGTCGAAGCGAGGCGGCCTCTGCCGCCCGCCGGGGTAGCCCAGGTCGCGCCCGGTATCATCGCGCAGGACGCGGCCGCGCACCTCGTCGCGGACGTCCCGAGCGTACTTGGCCACCTGACGGCCGAGCATGCCCACCTGCGCCAGGGGCGCGTGGAAGTCCCCCTCCCAGCCGGTCTGACGTCCGATGATCGCAGCGCGCAGGTCCGCCGCGCTCCGGCCCGGGAAGCGAGTCTGGCCGCGGCCGATGTGCTCCGGCAGATGGGCGTCGCTGCTGCCCAGCGCGGCCAGCGCGTGCGCAGCGGCGAACTCGACCACGCGGGGGTGCCAGGGCCGGCCGGCCGGCGTGGGATTGAAGGCCTCGATCCCGTCCGGGCGGACGGCCGGGTCGGGGTCTTCGACGAGGCGCCGCAGCGCTCGTGCACTGGCGCACAGCGGGTAGGGCACCAGCGGGTGCGCGGGGATGGCCAGGCCACCCTGCTCGTGGATGGCGGCGATGCTGGCGCGCAGCGAGCGGAATGGCTTCACCGGCTCCTCGAGGAAGAGCCCCAGCAGGTGCCCGCCGCGGGTCGTGACCTCCTCACCCACGATGACCTCGAAGCGGTAGCCGCGGGCGACGGCGATGGCGCGGGCGGCCAGGGCGGCGTCGATCCGTTCGTGGTCTGTGATGGCGATGACGTCGAGGTCGGTGCGCAGCCGGACGTGCTCGAGGATCTCCTCGACGCCGGCCACGCCATCGGAGGCGGCGCTGTGGATGTGCAGGTCGGCGCGGCCGCCGCGTTCGGTCATGCGACCTCCTCCCAGATGGGGAAGAGGACCGTCCACCACTGCTCGGGCGCGTCCGCGACCAGCCGCTCGAAGGCACGCGCCTCCGCGGCCAGGAAGGCCGGCACGCGTTCGCGCAGGTGCCCCGGGGGCGGGGTCTCCACCGGCTCGACGCGAACCGCGCAGGTGGTCCATCCGGTCCTCCGTGCCGCCACCGCCCAGGCGGGCACCCCCGCCTCGATGGCCACCAGCGCCGGTCCCACCGGTAGCGAGGCCGGCGCCCCGAACAGCTCCGTCCTGCGCCCCGTGCCGTCCAGGTCGCGGTCGGCCACGAGGGCCACGATGCCGCCGCCGCGGATGCGCTGCACGAGCGGCCGCAGGGCGCGGGCGGGGTCCATGATCTCCAGGCCGACGGCCGCCCGCTGCCGCGAGAACCAGGCATGCAGGGCGGGGTTCGCCAGCGTCTCCTGGAGGGTCAGGACGGGCCGCCCCACGCGCACCACGGCGTAGCGTGCGGGCAGCTCCATCGAGCCGAAGTGGAGCCCGACGAAGAGCGGGCCGGCAACCCCCTCCTCGCGCGCCTCGAGTAGCCCGTCGACCTGCTCCTGCCGCTCGAAGGCCAGGTGCCGCGTCAGGTACGCATCGGTGAACGTGGTCGTGCGCATGACCTCGAGGTAATAGCGCGCGTGATGCCGGAAGGCGTCGCGAACCAGCCGCTCCAGGGCGCGCGGGTCGCGTGCGGCCAGGGCCACGCGGGGCGAGGCCATGCCGCGTTCGGTGAGCCAGCCGCAGACCCGGGCGAGGTTCCTCCGCGCCAGCTCCCGGCGCCGCCGGTTGGCGAGGTAGTGGCCGGCGCCCAGGAGGTCGAAGAGCCGGTGGAGCGGTGCGTCCGGGAGTCGGCACGCCAGCCATGAGGCACCGGCCACCAAGGCCGCCGCGAGGCGCTGGCCGCCCCTCGCGGCCGGGCTGGGGATCGCGGTCGTGGCGTCGCTCACCGGGCCCTCACGAAGCGCCGTGCCGAGCGGCCAGCTCGGCCTTCTCGGCCGCGGTCGCCGGCCACATCGGCTTGAACGTGTACCACTGCTCGGGCGCGAGCCGGACCATGGCCTCCACGGCGTCGGCCATGGCCTGCGTGGCCCGTGCCAGCTCCGCGGGCGAGTCGTCGGCGAGCTCGATGGGCGTGAAATGCTCGGCCTCGAACTTGCCGTCGGGCGTGCGCCGGCAGACCATGGGCAGGATCACCGCGCCCGTCCGGGCGGCCAGCACGGCCGGTCCGGCGGGCAGCGTCGTCCAGCCGCCGAAGAGGCGCACGGGGATGCCGTCGGGCCGGTAGCCCCAGTCGACCAGCAGCCCCAGGATGGCCGGCTCGCGCAGCACGCTGAAGACGCGGCGCATGTTGCGCCAGGCGAAGACCTCCACGCCCCAGCGCCGGCGCTGCGCCTGGAGAAGCGCGTACAGCTCCGGGTAGGCCGAGTCGTCGGCCAGACCGTAGGTGGGGAAGCCGCGCGCCGCGAAGGCGGCCACGAGCGTCTCGATGCTGCCGATGTGGATGCTGACCGCGATGAGCCCCCGACCCTGGGCGCGGTAGCGGTCCCAGATGGTCACGAATGAGTCCACGCCTCGCTCGCCCTCAGCCCTCACGAGCAGGGCGGGCACGTGCTCGGGCAGCGACGGCAGCCGCATCAGCTCCACGATGTAGCGCGCGTAGGTCTGGTAGACGCGGCGGGCCAGGGCGCGCACGGTGGGATCGTCGATGGGGCGGCCCAGGATGTGCGACGCGTTGGCCAGGATGATGCGGCGTTTGGCCGGCCAGAGGGCGTAGCCGGCCAGCATGAGGACGCGCACGACCGGCCAGGTGAGGCCGATCGGCAGCCAGCCGAAGAGCCACGACGCGAAGCGATAGCCGAGGACCACAAGCCGCTCGTTGGCGCGGGAGACGAGGCGGCGCAGGCCGCCGCCGTCGAGCCGGCGATGGGGGGCGTAGGCGACGCCCCTGGCCTTCGCGGCCGGCCCTCCGGGGCCCTCGGTCGTGCGCAGTGCCTCGTCGGCCGTCCGATCGGACATGGATGGTGCGCCGCCGGCGCTACGTCGTCGCCGCCGCGGCCTTGGCCCGGGCAGGCGCGAGCTTGCGTACGACCCTCGCGGGCAGCGTCTCGGTGCCCACGAGGGTCTCGTCGTCCTCACCGCGGATGAAGGCCTCGACGCGGTTGTAGGCGATGTCGTCGTGGATCTGGATGGGCGGGCTCTTCATGAAGTAGCTCGACGGCGCGACGAGCGTGCCCTTGAGGCCCCGGTCGAGGCCCAGCTTCAGGCAGCGGATGGCGTCGGTGATGACGCCGGCGCTGTTGGGGCTGTCCCAGACCTCGAGCTTCAGCTCGGCGTTGAGGGGCACGTCGCCGAAGGTCGTGCCCTCCATGCGGATGTAGCACCACTTGCGGTCCTGCAGCCACGGCACGTGGTCCGAGGGGCCGACGTGGACGTCGTCCGGGTCCATCTCGTAGTCCAGCATCGAGGTGACCGCGTTGGTCTTGCTGATCTTCTTCGACTCGAGACGCTCGCGCTCGAGCATGTTGAGGAAGTCGGTGTTGCCGCCGAAGTTCAGCTGGTAGGTCCGGTCGAGGCGGACGCCGCGGTCCATGAACAGGCGGGTCAGGACGCGGTGGCTGATCGTCGCGCCGACCTGGCTCTTGATGTCGTCGCCGATG
>JBGPMJ010000033.1:0-12442 GCA_041486935.1 Candidatus Limnocylindria bacterium
CGTGGACAGGGCCGCGACGGCGTGCCCGATCGAGCCCAGGCCCACCACGCCCACGGTCACGTCGCGCATCTCGCGCGCCTCGAGGGGCTGCCACGTCCGCTCTCGCTGGAGCTCCAGGAGCTGGGGCAGGCGACGCGAGACTGCCAGGACCATGAGCATCACGTACTCGGCGATGGGCCGGCTGAAGACGCCGCGCGCGTTCGTGATCGCCAGACCGCGTTGCCGCGCCGCCAGGGTCAGCACCCGCTCCACGCCGGCCGTCGCCGAGTGGACCCAGCGCAGCTCCGGGCAGCGCGCCAGCAGGCGGTCGAAGACGGCGGCCGGCAGCGGGCCGCGCAGGAGCACCTCGACATCGTCGAGTGGGGCATCGGCGAGGCCCTCCAGCGAGACCGTGACGATGCGCGAGCCGGGCGCCGCCTCGCGGATGCGCTCGAGGTCGGCCGGACGGTAGCGGGCCGACAGGATTGGCGTGAGCGCGATGGCGGCGGGCACACCCCCCGGGCCGGAGCCGGGGCCGGTGCGCGCGCCTGCGGCGATGTCGCTCACGCGCGTGCCGCGGGCACGACGCGGCGCAGCCAGGCCGCCGGATCGGCCAGCTCCGCCTCGCTGGGCAGCGCCTCCGGGCCGCTCCACAGCCGGTCCAGGGCGACCCCGCCACCCCCCGCGGCGACGCCAGCCACGAAACGCTCGCCGCGCCGGTACTGCTCGAGCTTGAGATCGAGCCCCGTGAGCCGGGCGACGAGGCGCTCGATGCCCTTGCGCGGTGCCGCCCGGCGCGCCTCGAAGCGCATACGGACCGTGGCCACGTCGGCCAGCAGCTCCGCGCCGACGGCGTCCATCATCCAGTCGCTGAAGCCCTCCAGGAGGCTCATCAGGACCTGCACCTCGCGCATCAGCCGGCGCTGCTCGGGCGAGAGGAGCGCCGAGAGGGCGTCGGCGTCATTGCGCCGCCAGCGGCGCACCAGTTCGGCCAGGCCCTCCATGCGGAACGTGTTGGCCTCCTCGAGGAAAGAAGCCAGCTGGCGCTCGAGGCGCCCGGCCAGGTAGGGGCGCAGCCAGGGATGCGCCTCGAACTCGAAGGCGTGGGTCGTCTCGTGGAGGGCGATCCACGTCCGCATCTCGGCCAGCGGCACGTCGAGCTGGCGGGCCGCCTGGCGGATGTTCTCCTCGACGAAGAGCAGCCGGCCGGGGGGCGTCTCGGCCGAGAGCAGCGCGACGTCGTACTGGCCGAGCACGCGGGTGCCCAGGTAGCCGAGCAGGAAGCCGACCTGGCGGGTGGTGACGAACCGGTTGGCGACGGCGGCGATGCTGGCGCCGAAGCCCGGGCTGGGCGGCCGCTCGCCGAGGAGCGACGCCTCGAGCCGGGCGACCAGCTCGCGGAACGTGCCCATGTTCGCCGCCGCCCAGCCGGCGCGATCGACGACCGTGTGGCGCTCCACGACCCCCGGCAGCGGCCTGCCCAGACGCGCCTCGAGGCGGGGCACGATGCGCGCCATGATGTCCGCCCAGGCCGGCTCGACCGCGGTCAGCTCGGTCGGGTCGAGGGCGCCCGGAGCGGCGCGCAGGCGCTTCGCCGCGATCGCCTCCGCCCGGGGCCAGTCCACCAGGCCGCGCCGGGCCACGGCCTCCGCGCGGCGCCCGATCCATTCCGCGGCGACCCCCGCGGCGAGGCCGACGACGAGACCCACCTGCCAGGTCCGCGGGCGACGGGGACGCAGCGCGACGGCGCGTCCGGCGCTCACGCCGCACCCCGCAGCACGACCCGCTCCACGGTCGGGAAGAGGCCGCCGAAAAGCCGCTCGGCGGTGCGGCGAAAGGCGGCCGCATCTCCGGTCGTCAGCTGGAGGTGCCTCGCGACGGCGCCCGCGGAGGCGGCCAGGCCGTTCACCTCGAGCAGGCCGGCAAGCGCGCTCGCGGTGGCCGAGGCCGAGTCGATGATGGCGATGCCGTCGCCGACGGAGCGCTCGAGGACCGGTACCAGGAGCGGGTAGTGCGTGCAGCCGAGCAGCAGCGTGTCGATACGCTCGTGCTCCGGCAGCGGGAAGACGAACTCGCCGTCGGCGCCGCGCTCCCCGAGCAGCGGCGCCAGCGCCGCGCGGACCGCGGCCTCGACCTCGGGACCCTCCAGGCGACCGGCCTCGACCAGCGGCACGAGGGCGGGCGTGGCGTGCTCGTAGACCTCGACGAAGGGGTTCTCATCCTTGATGGCGTGGAAGTAGGCACGCGAGCGGACCGTGGCCAGCGTCGCGATGACGCCCACCCGGCGGCTGCGCGTGGCCAGGGCGGCGGCAGTCGCGCCCGGCCGCACGACGCCCACGATGGGCAGGTCGTAGCGGGCACGCATCTGCGACAGGGCCACCGCGCTCGACGTGTTGCAGGCCACGACGATGGCCTTCACCTCGCGCGCGGCGAGCTCGTCTAGGCACTCCAGGCTGAAGCGGCGGACCTCGTTGTCGGAGCGCGGGCCGTAGGGCGTGCGCAGGTTGTCACCGAGGTAGACCGTCGACTCGTCGGGAAGCCGCCGCAGGACCTCGCGCAGGACGGTCAGGCCGCCGACCCCCGAATCGAAGAAACCGATCGGGCGCGCGTCGGCCATCGCCGTCAGCGGCGTCGCGTGACGGGCTCCGCGACGCCCGCCGTGGCCAGCGCCATGAGGTCCGTGGCGATGCGCGCCATCTCCGCACTGATCGGCGCGGCCGGCTCGGCGAGGACGAAGGGGATGCCCTGGTTGTTCGACTCGACGACCAGTGTGCCGGCACTCGAGAGCCGGAACTCCGGCTCGCGGCCCAGGGCCGCGGCCAGCGAGGCCGGGTCGATGCCGCCGGTCGAATCGGAACGGTTGAGCAGGTAGCGGACCTTCGAGGGGGGATAACCGATGGCGCGGAAGAACTCGGCCATCGAGCGCGTGTTGACGATCGTCGTCGAGTCGTAGGTGACGATCTCGACGATCACGTCGCTGGCGTCGAGAAAGGCCATGGCCATCTCTCCGACCGCGGCCGGCGTGTCGATCACGACGACCGAGTAGACCCGCCGCAGGATCGAGAGGACCTTGTCGATGTCGCGCACCGTGAGCATCTCGTGCATCTCGACGCGCGGCGGAGCGAGCAGGATGTCGATGCCCGACGGGTCGCGCCAGAGGACGTCGGAGAGGTCGCTCTCGGCGATGCGGTCGGTGGGCAGATCGAGGATCGACGGCGTGTCGGCGGGCACGCGCAGGAGCGAGCGCAGGTCGCCGAACTGGAGGCTCCCGTCCACCAGGACCGTCTTCACGTCGCTCAGCTGGGCGAGCGCCACCGCGAGGTTGAACGCGATCGTCGTCTTCCCCACTCCGCCCTTGGGCGCGAAGACGGAGTAGACGAACGAGCGGCCCTCGGGCTTCGCGGCATCCGCCTCGGCCGCCACCGTCTGCAGGAGGTTGATCAGCTCGTAGCCGCTGAAGGGCATGGTCAGGACGTGGTCCACGCCCCTCGACGGGTCGCGCTCGACGGGGTTCTGGGGCACGGTCAGGACGATCGTCGGCACATGCCGGTCGCCGTCGCGCAGGTTCGCCGCCACCGCGAGGCCGCGCACCTTGCCCTGCAGCAGCGCGTCGACGATGACGATGTCCGGGCGCAGCTCCTTGACCAGGTCCGGCACTTTGCGGCCGTCGCTCACGACGTCGAGGAGCCTGATCTGCTGTTGGGCGTTCAGCAGCCCGCGAACGTACTGGGCGACCTGCGGGACGTCCTCGACGAGCAGCAGCCGGATCTGGCTTGCGGCGGTGGACACGTGGCCGACTATACCAAGCCGGCGACGAGCACCGCCCGCTCGGCGCCCGGGCCGAACGGGGTCAGCTCGTGGTCCCCGCCCATGGTCTCGACGCGCAGGCCCGCCGCCTCGGCCATGCGTTGCAGCTCGGCGGCGCCGACGAGGCGAAGGCGGTCGGTGCGCGAGACGCGGCTCGGCGCGCCGCCTTCGGCCGGCCAGGCATCGAAGATCGTGGTCAGCTCCACCACCGCCGTGGCCGGGTCATGGCGCGCCGCTGCCAGCTTGGCCACGCGCTGCCCGCTCGCCTCGTCCGCGCGCTCCCATTCGAGCAGCAGGCGGCCGTCGTACAGGGCGAGGTCGTCGGGGCCGGGCAGCCAGACGTCGACGACCGCGCGCCCGTCGGGGCGAAGATGGCGGGCCATCGTCGCGAGGGCGGCCTGCTGGCGCTCGGCAGTCCCGAGCAGCAGCAGGCTGTTGAGGGCAAGCACGACGAGCCCGAAGCACGCCCCGAGCTCGACCTCGAGCAGGTCGGCCTCGACGAGCTCCAGCGAGCCCATGCGACGGCGCCCGGTCCGCCTCCTGGCCCGGTCCCAGGCAGCCCGGGCGCGGCCGAGCATGGCGGGGTCGAGGTCGACGCCGACGACCTCGTGCCCGGCGGCCGCCAGCGCGACGGCGATGCGGCCGCTGCCCGCGGCCAGTTCCAGGATCGGCCCGCCTGTGCGTGCGGCGAGGGCGACGTAGAGGTCGAGATCCCCCGGGTCGTCGCGCAGGTCGAGGTCGTACCAACGCGCCAGCAGTTCGGCGCGCGTCTCCGAAGGGGCGGCCTCAGCCACCACGGAACTCGCGCCAGGCTGCCTCGACGAGGCTCGGGTCGGCGAACAGTTCGTACGCGGTCTGGGCGACGATGGTCGCCGCCAGCAACGTCGTCTCGTCCGCGCGTGGCGTGGCCGCGGCATCGCGGAACAGGATCGAGTGACCGGGGACCCCTTCGTCGCAGATCGCGATCGAGGGATGGATCGTCGGCAGGATCCAGCTGACGTTGCCCATGTCCGAGCTGCCGAGATGCCCGAGATCCACGCCCTGGTCGGCCACGCCGTAGGCCGCGAGGTTGGCGCGGAAGCGATCGGCCAGCGTGGCGTTGTCCTTCATCGTCGAGGAGCCGCCGGAGAAGACGGCCGTGCCCGTCGTGCCCGTGGCCAGCGCCGCGCCGCTCACGAGGTCGCGGAAGCGCGAGCGCATCTCCTCGAACCGGGCCTGCTCCATGCTGCGGATCATGAACCGGCCCACGGCGCGGTCCGGGATGATGTTGGCCGCCGTGCCGCCCTCGATCACGATGCCGTGGACGCGCGCGTCGAGGCGGAGCTGCTGGCGCCACAGGCCGATGGCCCCGAAGAGCAGGACCAGCGCATCAAGTGCGTTGCGCCCCATCCAGGGCTCCGAGGCCGCATGGGCCTGGAGGCCGCTGAAGGTGACCTCGACGTCCTCGCTCGCGAGGAGGGGGCAGCCCACGTGCGTGCGGTCCGACGGGTGGAACAGGAGCGCCGCGTCGAGCCCGTCGAAGAGCCCGTCGTCGAGCATGAACTGCTTGCCCGAGCCGCGCTCCTCGGCCGGCGTGCCCAGGAAGACGATCTCGCCCGCCAGCTCGGGCGCGACCGCCGCCAGCGCGATGGCGGCGCCGACGCCGCTGGCGGCCATCGTGTTGTGGCCGCAGCCGTGGCCCAGGCCGGGCAGAGCGTCGTACTCGGCAAGGATGCCGATGCGCGGCCCACCACTTCCGCGGCCGCCCGACAGCGTGGCGCGCACCGCCGTGGCCAGCCGGCCCGCCGGATGCGTGACCGCGTAGCCGTGGCGCGCCACCACCGTGGCCACACGGGCGGCGGCGCGGTGCTCCTCGAAGGCAGGCTCCGGGTCGGCGTGGATGGCGTGGCTGAGGTCGAGGATCGTGTCCCTGGCGGCGGCCACGGCGGCAGCGAGGCGGGCCTTGGCCTCGGCGAAGGGCGCGGCGGGCGGGACGCTGAGATCAACGGTCACGGAAGACTCCCCAATGCGGTGATCGGGATGGTCGGATGGCTCGATCAGTCGGCGAGTCGGACGCGCCGGCCGTTGCGCTTCTTCACGGCCAGGGCGCTGATCGCCTCGAGGGCGGCGCGGTGGCCGAGCATGGCCGTGATCTCGGCGTGGTCGTATGGCGGCGATACCTCGACGATGTCCATGCCGGCCAGCTCCACCCGGCCCACGATGCGGCGCACGGCGCGCAGCAGTTCCCGGGACAGGAGCCCGCCCGGTTCCGGGGTGCCGGTGCCGGGGGCCATGCCGGGGTCGACGACGTCCACGTCGATCGAGAGGTAGATCATGTCCGGGCCATCGAGCGCCTCGGCGATGGCGTCATCGATGACCGCCTCCGCGCCGCGCTCCTCGATCTCGGTCATCTTGTGCCAGCGCATGCCTTGCGCCTGCATCCAGGCGAAGACCTCCGGGCCGGGCCAGTAGCCGCGCAGGCCGACCTGCACGAAGTTCTTGCCCAGCACCGCGCCCGACTCGATGAGCCTGCGCATCGGCGTGCCGTGGCCCGCCAGGACGCCCCAGTCGTCCGGCGCGGTGTCCGCGTGGGCGTCGAAGTGGACGATGCCGATGCGCCGCGGTGCGACCGCCTCGGCGACCGCGGTGGCCGACGGCCAGGTGATCGAGTGGTCGCCGCCGAGCACGATGGGCACGGCTCCGCAGGCCGCCACCTCGCGTACCTTGCGGTAGATGAGGGCGTGACCGCGATCGAGCCAGGCGGGCACGATGTTCGCGTCGCCGGCATCGACGACGTCGAGCTCCGCCCAGGGCTCGACGTCGAGCTGGAGCGAGTGCTCGCCGTCGGTGTACGTCGCCTGACGGATCGCCCGGGGCCCGAAGCGGGCGCCCGACCGGTGGCTCACGGCGTCGTCGAAGGGCGCGCCAACGATGGCCACATCCGGACGACGGCGCATCAGCTCGTCGGCGTCGCCGACCGGGTCCCGCTTGCAGTAGGTCTGCAGCCCCACGTATGTCGGCAGGTCCCGCTCGCCGTGCATCTCGTAGGGACGATCCCAGCCGTGCATGGCGGCGTAGTCGGGGTGGGTGGGTTCGGCCACGGAAGGCTCCCAGGGGAGCGCCGCCGGTGCCGGGACAGGGTCCAGCGGGGCGCGTGCCAATCCTACCCCCGGTGGCGCGAGCCGCGTATCGCCGCCCGCGCGCCGTTCAGCGCTCGACCGAGAGGCTGGTCTCGACGAAGGCGACCATGACCGCGACGAAGAGCGCCAGCGGCCAGCTGAAGGCGTCCTGGCTGCGCAGCACGACGAGGAACCCGACGACGAGGCCGACCCAGATGCCGCGGCGGACGGCCCGCACCCAGTCGCCCTTGTAGGCGATGCGGCGGTGGCGGCTGAACGCGGCCAACCAGAAGAGGGGCATCGTGGTCAGCGCGAAGGCGACGCCGACCAGCGCCGCGCCGGTCATCTGGATGGCGACGTCGCCGACCGGTGACCGGGTCGTGAAGAGCAGCGCGACGACCACCCACGCGAGCAGCGCCGCGCCGAAGAGGCCCAGGCTGGAGAAGCGGTCCCGCGGGTACATCGCGCCCGAGTCTAGCGGCCCGACGAGCGCCGTCGCCGCCCGCGCCGCGTGCTTCATGCCACGGTGTCGGGGCAGATGCGCCGGAACGGGCAAGTGCCGCAGGCCATGAGGTCCGGGCGGGCCGCGAAATCGCGTCCCCGGATGCCGTCCGCGGCGATCCGGATCCGGGCCCGCGCCGCCTCCAGCCGTCGGTCCTCGACGGGCACCCGTCCCACCACCCCCGAATCGAGGAAATGGAGCTGGACCGCGGCCGGCGCGGACCCGGTCCGAGCTTCGTGTGCGAGCGCGTAGATGGCGAGCTGGAACGACTCCCGCGCCCTCTGCCGCGCCTTGACCGGGTCGCGCACGTCGCTCGACTTGTAGTCGGTGATGACGGTGCCCTCGGGCGTCTCGTCGACGCGGTCGAAGCGCCCGTCCACGCGGTCGCCGTCGAGCGCGAAGCTGAAGCGCTCTTCGATGCCGCTCGCCGGTGGCGCGCCGGTCGCCAGCTCCGCGGCGCGGAAGCGGAGCAGCGCCTGTCCGCCCGCGGCGTAGCGAGCCTCCTCGTGATCGCGCGACAGGAAGCCCTCGCTCGACCAGTGAGCCTCGAACGCGGCGAGGATGCCGGCTTCGTCGAGCGGCATCCCCTTCCTCCGGCTGATGTTGAACGCCGCGACCGCTTGGTGAAGCGCGCTGCCGTAGACCAGGGCGTGGTGCGCGGGCTCCGGCACGCGCAGGACGTGACGCAGCTGGAACCTCCGCGGGCAGGAGAGGTACGTGTCGAGCTGCGAGTAGCTCAGCACGAGGGGCTCTCCGGCGACCCGTGTCCCCCGCGCCGCGGTCACCGCCGGCGGGCGCTCCGCCATCGCCTCCAGCACTCCGGGGATGGGGGCCGCCGGCGCCGGGACGACCGGCGCGTCGAGGGCCTCGGCCAGGAAGGGCGACGGGCGACGGATGCGGCCGCGCTCGGCATGCAGCGCGTAGCTCAGGTGAAGCTCGTCGCGGGCGCGGGTCATGGCCACGTAGCAAAGTCGCCGCTCCTCGGCGTGCGGCGCCTCCCCTTCAGCGCCCGCGGCGCTCCGACGCAGTTCCGCCGGCAGCTGGATGGCCTCGCGCCGCCCGCGCCCGGGGAAGCGCCCGTCGGCCATGCCCACGAGGAAGACCACCGGGAACTCCAGGCCCTTCGCCTTGTGCACGGTGAGCACCGAGACGGCGTCCACGTCGTCGTCCACCGGCGCCGCCGGCGCGTCGCCCGCCTCGACGAGGGCCTGCAGGTGGGCCGCCAGGACGGCGACGCGGTCGTCGGGCAGGAGCGAACCCTGGGCGCGCACGATGCCGAAGAAGCGGGCCACCTCCCCCAGGGCCTCCTCACCGGCCGGCCCGGCGGCGATGAGCCGGGCCAGCCGGCCGCTCCGCTTCAGGTGGTCGTAGAGGACCTCGCCGGCCGGCCGCCGGTGGGCCATCTCGCAGGCCGATCGCAGATCGGCCACGAGGCGTGCCAGGTTCGTCCGGGTGGCCGTCTCGAGGCGCAGCACCCCCGGCTGCTCGACGATCTCGACGAGGGTCTCCCACAGCGACCGGTGGCGCCGCCGTGCACGGTCGAGGATCGCCGTCAGGTCCTCGCCCCCGAGGCGGTACGGCTCAGCGGTGGCGAGGGCGTAGAGCTCCACGCTCGACCCGAGGTCGGCGACGACGCGCAGGAAGGCCAGCAGCTCCCGGATCTCCGGGCGGGCATAGAGGCCGGATGCGCCACTGAAGCGCCATGGGACGCCGGTCATGTCCAGGCTGCGCAGGATAGGGTCGGCGTCGGCGTTCGTCCGCACCAGGACCGCCATCTCGCGCGGCCGGGCTCCTCTGGCCAGGCGGGCGGCGATCTCGCCGGCCACCCAGTCGGCCTCGTCGGCCACCGTGGCGAAGGCCCGCGCCGTCACCGGACGCGGGCGCGCGCGCCGCACCGTCCGGGGACCCTTGTCGACACCGCTGCGCACCTCGAGCCGGTGCGGGTCGTTGTGGCGGATGAGACGCCGCGCGGCTTCCAGGATCGGCGCGCGCGATCGATGGTTGCGTCGCAGCACGACCGTGCGTGCCCCCGGGAAGGCCTGGCCGAAGCCGAGCAGGTTCTCCAGCGCGGCACCGCGGAAGGCGTAGATGGCCTGGTCGTCGTCGCCCACGACGGTCACGTTGCGGGCGGGCCCGACGAGGAGACGCAGCAGGGCGAGCTGGGCCGGGTTCGTGTCCTGGAACTCGTCGACGAGCAGGTACCGATAGCGCGCCCGCAGCTCCTCGCGCACGGCGGGATGCTCGCGCAGAAGCCGCAACGCGAATCCCAGCTGCTCGCCGTGATCGATGGCGCAGGCCTCCACGAGCAGCCGCTCGTAGGCCGCGTAGGCGCCGGCCAGCTCGAGCTGGCCCGCGGCGGCATCGACGGTCGCCTCGTCGTTCGCCGCTGCGGCGAGTCGTTCCGCGTACGCCCGATAGGCATCCGGGTCGACGTCCTCGTCCCGGGCCCGCCCGAAGAGGTCCACGAGGGCGCCGAGGAAGCGCGTCGGATCGGCCAGCGGCCGGAAGAGGCGCAGGCCGAACGCCTCCATGCGGCTCGCGAGAAGGACCACGGCCTCGGCGCGGCCGAGGACGCGCGGCTCACCGGGCAGCCCGAGCTCGAAGGCGTGATCACGGATGAGACGGTCGCCGAAGGCATGGAAGGTGTGGATGGCCGTGCCGGCCTGCCCGTACGGCACGAGCCGGTCGACCCGTGCCTGCATCTCGTCGGCGGCCTTCTCCGTGAAGGTCAGGGCCAGGATCTCCTCCGGCCGCGCGCGCTTGGTGGCGATGAGCCAGGCGATGCGGTGGGTGACGACGCGCGTCTTGCCGGTGCCCGGGCCGGCCAGGACGAGCAGCGGCCCGTCGCCGTGCGTGACGGCCCGGCGCTGCGCTCGATCGAGGCCGCGTAGGAGCCCCGACACCGCCTCCAGCGAGACCGGCGCGGTCGCCAGGATGGGAGTGGACGAAGCGAGCCGAAGGGGCAGGGGGCTGGTCACGGGCGGCATCGTCGCCGCGCCGCGTGCCAGCTAGGGTGTCACGCCCGCCGGCCGGCCTCTCGCGGCGCCTGCGCCGCGCGCAGCGCCTCGGCCTCCTCGGCGGAGAGGGCTGTCTCGGTCCTTCCCGCCACGACCGGCTTCACGTAGAGGCGCGTCGCGTTGCGCGAGTGGAGGCTGGAGACGACGACGCCATCGCCGTCCTCGTCGAGGAGCGCCAGCGCGAAGCTCTGGTTCGAGCCGGTGTCCTCGAACGGGTTGAAGCGGACGAGCCCCACGCGCTGCACGGCCTTGCGGGCCTGCGCCTCGAGCGCCGTCGTGCGCCGCTCCACCCCGCGCAGCTCGTCGTCGACCTCGTGGACGCGTCGGAGATGGGCCTCGAGGATGGCCTCCAGCGAGCGCCCCTCGGCTCCCCGCGTGATCCCGGCCAGGCGACGCCGCAGGTCCCGGACGCGGCGGGTGAGCAGCAGCACCCAGGCGAAGGTGGCGCCGAAGGCGAGCAGGGCGATGAGCGGGAGCGCGGGTCCGAGGTCGGGCACCCGCGGATTCTCGCACGCGCCGCCGGACGTCCGCGGGGAGCCGATGCGCTATCCTGCGGGCGGCCGAGGCCGTGACCCGGCAGCCACCCGTGACGACGAGGATCAACAGACGTGAGCAAGCGGACGCGCGGCGCGCGCCGGCCCCCGACCAACCGACCCAGCCAGCGCGGCCATGCCGATCGTCAGCCGCGCCCGGCGAGCCAGCTGGAAACCGCCGCGGTCGCGGCGGAGGCCATCGTCGAGGGACGGCCGGCGGCGGCCGCCTCCCAGCTGGAGCGCGCGGCCGGCCCCAACCAGCTCCGCACCGGCCGCGTCCGCCCCAGCAGCCTGCTGGCGACGCGCGCGGCCGAGGAGTACGTCTACGTGGCCCAGGACCTGCGCCGCATCGCGCTGGTCGCCGTGCTCCTCTTCGGGCTCCTCTTCGCCCTCTGGATCGCCATCGAGGCGTTCGGGCTCTTCGGGCTGTAGCTCCCGCTCGGCGTGCGTTCGGGACCACCCCGAGCGCGTTCGGCCCGCGTCGGGTATCCTTCGTCTCTCGTGTTCGACGGGCGCACCGGTCTGCGCCCCGGTCATCCCACCGTCCGATCCCGATCCACCTCCTGCCCTGACCGGGCCCCGCGAGCCACGCGGGCGGGCCCAGCCAGGAGCATCTCTCCACATGTCCTTCGATCGACTCGGGCTCACGCCCGAGCTCCTCCGCGCCGTCGCGGACCAGGGCTACAGCGAGCCCACCCCGGTCCAGAGCGAGGCCATCCCGCTCGTCCTCGCCGGCCGCGACCTCCTCGCCGGCGCCCAGACCGGCACCGGCAAGACGGCCGCCTTCGTGCTGCCCATGCTGCAGCGCCTGCACGCCACCCGCGACCGCTACCCCGGCCGCTCGCCCATCCGCGCTCTCGTCCTGGCCCCCACGCGCGAGCTCGCGCTCCAGGTCGAGGAGAGCGTCCGCACCTACGGCGCCGCGCGTCCCGTGCGCTCCACGACCATCTACGGTGGCGTGGGCTTCGATCCCCAGGTCCGCTCGCTGCGCGCCGGCCCCGAGATCGTGGTGGCCACGCCGGGGCGGCTGCTCGACCACGTCGCCCAGCGGACCATCGACCTCGGGCGGGTGGAGATCCTCGTCCTCGACGAGGCCGACCGCATGCTCGACATGGGCTTCATCCGCGACATCCGCCGCATCCTCGCGCTGCTCCCCGCGCGCCGCCAGAACCTGCTCTTCTCGGCCACCTTCTCGGACGAGATCCGGGACCTGGCGGCCGGCATCCTGGCCGATCCGGCCTACGTCCAGATCGCCCGCCGCAACACGGCCCCCGAACTGGTCAGCCAGCTCGTCGTTCCCGTCGACCGCGAGCGCAAGCGCGAGCTGCTCAGCCACCTCGTGCGCAGCGGACGGATCGGGCAGGCGCTCGTCTTCACCCGCACCAAGCACGGCGCCAACCGGCTCGCCGAACAGCTCGCGAAGGACGGCATCGCCGTCGCCGCGATCCACGGCAACAAGAGCCAGCCACAGCGCGTCCGCGCCCTGGCCGACCTCAAGGCAGGCAG